>JAFKJZ010000032.1 GCA_017305815.1 Hyphomicrobiales bacterium | reverse complement strand
GACCGTCTTCTCCGAGAATTCGAGCGCGCCGAACAGATTGCCCGTGTCGGTGAGCCCGAGCGCCGGCATCTTGTCGGCCGCCGCCAGCTTGATCAGCGACTTCAGCGGCAGCGCGCCTTCGAGCAGCGAATAGGCGGAGTGGACGCGCAGATGAACAAATCCGACGTCCCGGGCGATATGACTCATCAGGCGATCCTCTTCCGCCTGATTTACGTCCACAGCGCCGCGCCTGTCCATCGCATCGGCGCCTTTCCCCCGGTCGTCGCGGGTCAGACGATGTTGACGAGAAGATCGGACCAGAGGCTCACCATCGCGATGAACAGCATCAGGGCGCCAAGGGCGGCAACGTCACGGATATAGGCGGTCATGGCTATCTCCATATCGGACTGTCGATGCCTCATATGTTCATGTTTTGTTCTCATCGTCAAGCCTCCCGTCCGGCCCGGCATTTTCCGCAGCGTCCGCGCGGGTTTCCAAGGTCGATGCGGCCATAGAACTCCCGCCACGCGGCACCCCGCCCCCCGCGCATCGGCCGTGTGAAAACTTCAATTTAGGAACACAGAGCCGTGCGGCGGGATTTGGCGCGCTCGCAATCTTCGCCAGTCGCGCTATGGTAGCGCCGCTGGACCCATGCGCCTCTCCGGCGCGTGGTGGCTGGGCATGTTTCCACCTGCCGGCCAACCGATCCGCGGTTTCAAAATCGTCCCGAACGATGGAGTTTTCCCGATGAGCGACCTCGTCTTTATCGCCTTTCCGTCCGAGCAGAAGGCCGAGGAAGTGCGCGACCGCGTGCTGGAGATGCAGAAGGAGTATCTGATCGAACTCGGCGACGCCGTGGTGGCCGTGCGCGACGCCAATGGCCGGATCAAGCTCAACCAACTGGTGAACACGACGGCGACCGGCGCGGTCTCCGGCGCCTTCTGGGGCACGCTGATCGGCTTCATCTTCCTGATGCCGCTGGTCGGCACGGCGATCGGCGCCGCCTCGGGCGCGCTCGGCGGCAAGCTGACCGATGTCGGCATCAACGACCAGTTCATGAAGGACGCGGCGCAGTCGCTGGCGCCGGGCAATGCCGGCCTGTTCCTGCTCATCCGCAAGATGACCACCGACAAGGTGCTGGCGGACCTGCGCGGCGTCGGCGGCACGCTGATGCGCACCCCGCTCACCGACGAGCAGGAGAAAGCGCTGCGCGAGGCGCTGGCCGATCACTCCGGCGCTCAGGCCGCCCCGGCCGAAACCACACCGGGTTCCGCCCCCGCCGGCGGCGCCACCCCGGCCACCAGCTAGTCGCCCTTAACCTGGAATGTCGCCCTTGCCCGTGTGCCGCCTATGAAACCGATGGTCGATCCCCGCAAGGGCGACATTGAAGACGACGCCTCCAGCACCAAGCAGCGCTCGCTGTTTGCGATCGCCGGATCGCTGCTGGCTGAAATCAGCCCGATCAAACTGATCTTCGCCTGGATCCTGCTGATGGGTCTGCCCGGGCTCGTGCTCGGGCTCATCCCGTTTTTCCTGTCGATCTGGATCGGCAATGTCTCGCGCCAGGCGGCGGAGCTCTATAGCGGGCTGGTGCCGGCGGCATTGCTGGTGATCCTCGGACTTATCGCCTGGTATGGCGGCCGGCCGCTGTTCCGGATGATCGAGAGCAGCTTCTGGTCGCTGAACTCGATCATGGTGCAACCGGGCTATGCGCTTTGCCGCGAGACGCTGCGCCACCTGATCGAGCATCGCCTGCTCCGCCGCATCGACGCCAAGCCGGCGACCGTCGCCAGCGCCCGCGCCATGACGGCGGCGATCGCCGGCCTCACCGTCTGCATCCTGGCGATCGGCGTCGCCGCCCTGGTCTGGCCGGCGACGCACTGGACCGGCACACTCGCCGATCTCGCGGCGCCGCGCCGGGTCGTCATCCTGGCGCTTGCCAACGCCACGGTGCTGCTCTGCGCCTATCTTGCCATCGCCGCCCTCGTCTGGGGCATCGCTGACGCCACCATGGCGCAGCCACGCAGCTTCACGGATTTCCGGCCGGTGCCGGCCGGCGCGCCACGCTGGCGCGTCGCGCATCTCTCCGACGTCCACTGCGTCGGCGACCGCTACGGCTTCCGCATCGAAAGTGGCCGGGTCGGCCCGCGCGGCAACGACAAGTTCACCGCAACGCTGGAACGCCTGCGCGCCGTCCACGCGGCGAATCCCCTCGACGCCATCCTGATCACCGGCGACATGACGGACGCCGGCATCTCGACGGAATGGGCGGCTTTCCTCGACGCGCTGGAGCCGTTTGCGGAACTGATCCCTCTGGTGACGGTGCTGCCCGGCAACCACGACGTCAACGTCGTCGACCGCAACAACCCCGCCCGCATGGACCTGCCGATGAGCCCGAACAAGCGGCTGCGACAGCTGCGGACTCTATCTGGCATGGAGGCGCTGCAGGGCGAGCGATACCGGGTGATCGACCGTGGCCAGCGCCGGCTGGGCGAGACCTTCCATGCGGTGATGAATGGCCAGCGCGAGGCGATCGAAGCCTTTGCCAACCGCGCCTCACGCCGCGCCGGGCGGCCGGTCGCCGAGCTGTGGACCGGCGTCTTTCCAATGGTGCAGCCGCCGGCGCGTCCGGACGGGCTCGGCATCATCGTGTTGAACTCCAATGCCGAGACGCATTTTTCCTTCACCAACGCGCTCGGCATGGTTTCGCTGGAGCAGGCTCGGGCGATGGACGCGATCGTGGAGGAATATCCCGGGGCGTCGTGGCTGATCGCGCTGCACCACCATGTCGTCGAATATCCGCAACCTGCCAAGGCGCTGTCGGAGCGGATCGGGACGGCCCTGATCAACGGCACCTGGTTCGTGCGCCACATCGCCCGCTTCGCCGGACGGGCCGTGATCCTGCACGGCCATCGCCATGTCGACTGGATCGGCGAGAGCGGTGGGCTGCCGATCATCTCGGCGCCGTCGCCGGTGATGGAAGGCACCAACGCCAGGGACAGCTACTTCCACATCCACACACTGCATGTCGACGGTGGAAGACTGGCGCTGGCGCGGCCGGAGACGATCGTCGTTCCGGCGCCCGAACGCAAATCCGCTGCAACGCCGACGCAGGGCTAACGATCCGTTACCAGCGGGGCCGAGCCGTTAACCCCGGCCTCAGCCGGACTGCGGCTCCGACGCATCGCCGTCGCCGGCGCCGAAGATGTCGGCGAGCCAGCGGCTCGATTCGTGATGGGCGGCGATCGTCACGATGGCGATCGCGATCGGCACGCCGATGAAGGCGCCGGCGATGCCCCAGAGGAAGGTGCCGAAGAACACCGCGAATAGAACCATCACCGGCGAGAGCGCCAGCGAACGGCCGGCGATTCGCGGCTCCAGATAGGAGCCGACCAGGAACTGGATCAGGTTCAGGAAGACGAAGATAAGGATCGCCGCGAAGAGCGGCCCGATCACCGGGATGTAATTGAGCGCGAAGGCGATGACGCCCCACTCGGCGGAAAGGCTCAGGCCTGAACCATAGGTGAGGCCCCAGACAAGCACACCGGTCATGATGCTCATCAGCGTGCGGACCAGCATGTAGCGGCGCAGCTTGGCCGCGGTCTCGCTGCTGCCGACCAGGAAGGCATAGCCGATGCTGCCGGGCTGGAAGCGGCGGAGCTTGCGGCCGATGTCACCAACCTCCAGCAGGCCGAGCATGACGTAGATCAGGACCACCAGCGAGAAGGTCAGCGTGCTGTTCAGGCGGCCGGTGACCTGCTGGACGATGCGCAGGATCCAGCTGACGTTGAAATGCCGCTCCCAGAGGCCGTTGACGGCGATGCCGTAGCCTTCCAGCCAGGTCGCTAGCTGGTTGTACATCGCCTGGAAGCGCGCCGTGTCGCTCAGCACATAGATGCCGACTCGATTGAGGCTCCAGCCGAGGAGCAGCGCGAAGATCGCCATCACGACGATGGTGCCAACGAGGCAGACGAGCAGCGCGACGAGTTGCGGCAGGCGCGCCTGCATCGCGCGCTGCACCGGCCAGACCATGGCGATGATCAGCAGCGCGAAGGATATCGGCGCGAAGACGTTGCTCGCCCAGTACATCGCCGCGATGATCAGGATGATCGCGCAGATGCCGATCATGGCCGGCACGGGACTGCGTCCCGCATTGCTCGTCGTATCGTTCATGGAAAGTCCCGGCTACGTCCCGTTCGCGCGATCGTTCAGGAGCGTCGTAGCACGCGCGACCTGATTCGACTGCGCAATCCATACGCGAGTGAAACGCCGCTACCATGACGGGCGCGTGCAGGCAGAGGTCGGCCGATACCGGCCTGCCGCCTCAGCCGAGCGGGGCAGCGCCCGCGAGCGCCTCGCGGATCCGGTCGAGCAGGGCGGATCCGAGCAGCGGCTTCTCGACCAGGGCAACCCCGGCCTCCGCCGCCCGGCGGATCAGCGCCGGCGATGGATTGGTGACGGTCAGGATCGCCGGCATCGGGCAGCCGCGCCGCCAGACGGTCTCGATAAGGTCGATGCCGTTGATGCGTTTCAGGTGGTAGTCGACGACGACGCAAGCGTCGGGACGGAGTTCGGCCAGCCTTAGGAACGTCTCGGCATCGCCGAAGGTCTCGACCGCGAAGCCGTCAATGCCGAGGGCGAAGCGCAGCGAACGACGCACCGCGCCATCCCCGTCGATGACGAAAACCAGGCCGGGCGGCGGAGGATCGGAAATTGCGGAGCTTGCCATCGATCGAGGGTTCGCGCGGAAAGCCCGTACCCTGGCCGCCTACCGCCTCGACCGCATTGATCCATCGCAACTGGCCGTTAGCCTTCGGCCACGCCGCCGGTCGTCCCCACGATCAGCGCCATCCGCACCAGTTCCGACAGGCTTGCGGCGTCCATCTTGGTCATCACATGCGCCCGGTAGATCTCGACCGTGCGCGGGCTGATGTCGAGGTCGTGCGCGATGCGCTTGTTGGCATGGCCGGCGACGAGGCCTTCGAGAACCTGCTGCTCGCGATTGGTGAGCGCGGCCAGGCGCAGGCGGATATCCGCCTTCTCGCGCCCCTCCTCGCGCGCCTTGCCCTGCCGCGCCAGCGCGGCGCGAACGGCGCGCAGCATCGCCTCGTCGTCGAAGGGCTTTTCCATGAAATCGACGGCGCCGCTCTTCATCGCCTCGACGGCGAGCGCGATGTCGGCATGA
>JAFKJZ010000031.1 GCA_017305815.1 Hyphomicrobiales bacterium | reverse complement strand
CGGCCGAACTGCGCGCCGCCGGCCTCAACGCCTCGACCGCGGTCTTCGACGTCTGCGATCCCGGCGCCGTCGCGAACGCCGTGGAGGCCATCGAGCGCGACGTCGGCCCGATCGACATCCTCGTCAACAATGCCGGCATGCAGAAGCGGCTGCCGCTGGAGGATTTCACGCTGGAGCAGTGGCGCGAGGTGCTGGCGACCAACGTCGATGCCGCCTTCCTCGTCGGCCAGGCGGTGGCGCGCAAGATGATCCCGCGCCGGCGCGGCAAGATCATCAACATCTGTTCGGTGACGAGCGAACTCGGCCGCGCGACCATCACGCCCTATTCGACCTCGAAGGGCGCCATCAAGATGATGACCAAGAGCATGTGTGCGGAATGGGCCAAGCGCGGCATCAACGTCAATGGCATCGGTCCGGGCTGGTTCAAGACCGAGCTGAACCGGGCGCTGGTCGAAAGCGAGAGCTTCAACGCCTGGCTGGCGCAGCGCGCGCCGATGGGGCGATGGGGCGACACGCCGGAGCTCGCCGGGGCCGCCGTCTTCCTCGCCTCCGACGCGTCAAGCTACGTCAACGGCCACATCCTCTATGTCGACGGCGGCGTGACGGCGGTGGTCTAGAACGACGGCTAGCCTCGAGGAACATGCAAGGCCCTCACCCTACCTCTCCCGCGAGCGGGAGAGGGTCTGGCCGGTAGCCTTCATCGACGGGGAGCCCAAGGCCGCACGCACCGACGGACTCCCTCTCCCGCGAGCGGGAGAGGGTTGGGGTGAGGGTCTGCTTCCGAACACGCCACGCCCTTCGCCTCTCCCATGAGAGAGGTAGGCTAGAAGAGCCGGGTGAGGGGTTGGAGCCCATCCGGTGAGGACGCATCCCCTCACCCGCCGGCTTGCGGCCGTCGACCTCTCCCCATGGGAGAGGTAAAACTCCCTCACCCCTCGTAGCGCGATTCCATCAGGTCGAGCTCGCGCACCAGCTTGCGGGCCGTCTCGCTGCCGATCTTGCGGGTGCGCAGCAGGCGGTAGATCGTCATCCGCTCGGCCTTGAGCGCCGCGATACGCAGGCGCGCCTCGATCGCCTCGATCTGGCGCGCCAGGGCCGGGTCGTCGCCGACGCGCGACTGCGCCTCGATGCGGGCGCGGTAGAGATCCATGATCCGCGCCGCAGCGGCGACATAGATGTCCGCATCCGGCTTGCCCTCGCCGAGCTCATGCTGGACCCGCTCGACCTCGGCGATGGCGGCTTCGGCGGCGGCCGTCCGCGCCCGGTCCTCCTCGGCGCGCTGGGTGGTGTTGGTCTCCAGCTGCAGGCCGTGCAGCAGCAGCGGCAGGCCGATGCTGGCAGCGACGAGCGACAGGATGATCACGCCCATCGCCAGGAAGATGGCGAGGTCGCGGGCGGGAAACGGCGATCCGTCATAGAGGAACAGCGGCAGTGTCAGCACGCCGGCGAGCGTGATGGCGCCGCGCACGCCGGCGAGCGACATCGCCGCCACGAAGCGCCAGCTCGGCCGCTGGATGACGACGCCGCGCCGGCGCGCCCGCAGTAGAGCAAGGCTGAGCGACACCCAGGCCCAGACGAAGCGGAGCACCGCCAGCGCCAGGTTGATCGCCAGCACATAGATCAGCAGCCAGCCCGGCTCGTGATGGCCGGTGAGCCGGACCGTCTCGGCGGCGCTGCGCAGGATCGCCGGCAATTGCTCGCCGAGCAGCACGAAGATGATGCCGTTGGCGGCGAACTGGATCATGTCCCAGACGGTGCTGCGGCGAACCCGCGTCGTCGCCATCGCCTGGCCGGAGGTTTCGCTGAGGCCCATGGTGAGGCCGGCGGAAACCGCCGCGAGGATGCCCGAGCATTCGAGGCGCTCGGCCAGGAGATAGGCGGCGAACGGGATCAGCAGGCTGACCAGGATCTGCGATCCCGCGTCCTCGCCATAATGGCGCGCGACCCAGTTCTTGGCGGCGTTGATGACCCAGGTCACGACGAAGCCGACGCCGAGGCCGCCGACCGCCAGCCAGATGAAGTTCAGCGTCGCGTCATAGATCGAGAAGGTGCCGGTCAGCGCGGCGGCGATGGCGAAGCGCAGGCAGACCAGGCCAGACGCGTCGTTCAGCAGCGATTCCCCTTCGAGGATGTGCATCATCCGCTTCGGGATCGGCACGCGCGACGCGATGGCCGAGACGGCGATCGGGTCGGTCGGCGAGATCACGGCGGCCAGCGCGAAGGCGACGGCGAGCGGCATGGCCGGAACCATGTAGTTGATCAGCAAGCCGACACCGAGCACGGTGAAGACGACGAGGCCGAGCGCCAAAGCCAGGATCGGCCTGGGGTCGCGTACCAGTTCCTCCTTCGGGATGCGCCAGCCATCGAGGAACAGCAGCGGCGGCAGGAACAGCAGGAAGAAGATATCCGGATTGAGCGTGACGCGGAAATCGGCGACCAGGCCGATGGCGCCGCCAAGCGCGATCTGCAGCAGCGGACGCGGGATCGGCAATCGCAGCATGCGCGACAGGAACTCGCTGACCACCACGGCAAGCAGGAGCACGAGAACGATCGTGATAGTGTCCACTGGCCCGCAGGTCCTGGATTTCGGTAGAACGGTAGCGTGCGCGCGACGCGCGGTCCGACGCCTAAGGACAGCGGCAGTTCGACTTTTTCGCGACCATCCGCGCCGGATCGGCCAAGCGTGCAGAACAATTCGAACCGGCGACGCGCTTCAGGCATAGTGAGCCGCTTTCGCGGCAGGAGGAACCGTCCGATGCTCTACGCCATCCTTTGCTACCACTCCGAGGAAATCGTCACCGGCTGGACCAAGGAGGAGGACGACGCCGTCATGGCCCGTCTGCACGGCGTGCACGAGAAGCTCGCCCGCAACGGACAGCTCGGCCCGACGGCGCGGCTCAGGCCGACCGAGGCGGCGACGACGCTGCTGAAGAACTCGGGACGGGTCATAGACGGCCCCTATGCCGAGACCAAGGAACAACTGCTCGGCTTCTACATCATCGATGTCGCCGACCGCGAGGCGGCGCTCGACGTGGCGCGCGACCTCACCCGCGCCAATCCCGGCGGCGCCTACGAACTGCGCCCGATCTCGCTGTTCCTGCCGGGCACGCTGCCGGAAGCGGCCGAGACCGTCTGAGACGCATCCGCCCAACAGGACCGCCAAGATGACCACCGACTGGAATCTCGTCCGCGCCATGCTGAACGCGGCGATCGACACCTGCGAGCGGATCGAGGCAACCGGCTTTGCGCCGTCCGACCGCGAAGCCACCCTCGACATCCGCGGCCAGGAGGTCAGCGTGCACGACTTCCTCGTCAGCGCCTGGACGCTGCCGGAGACCATCCGCTACCAGATCATCCGCGACCGGCACGACGCCGGCGCGGACCGGCCCTATCTGCCGGAGGCGGCGCGCATCCTCGTCGCCATGGCCGAGGCCGGGGCCGAGTTGATCGGCGGCGCGGAGGCCCGGCCGGCCGAGGCCG
>JAFKJZ010000030.1:3535-7386 GCA_017305815.1 Hyphomicrobiales bacterium | reverse complement strand
AGTGCGGCGGAGCCTGCGCCTGCGCGACCTGCCACGTCTATGTCGATCCGGAATGGGTCGACCGGCTGATCCCGATGACGGACGAAGAGGAAGAGCGCCTGGACGATGCCATGGCGGTCAAGTCGAACTCGCGGCTGTCGTGCCAGCTCCTGATGTCGGACGAGCTCGACGGCCTGCGCGTCCGTCTCGCCCCGGGCAGCGAACCCGAAGAGCTGGCGGCCTGAGCGCCGGCCCTGGTGACCGTCAGTCCAGCGTCCGGCGATAGCGGAACAGCGCCAGGGCGCCGACGGCGAGCCAGAAGGTAACGAGCGGCCAGATCTCGTTGACGAGGTCGGAAGGGCCGCTGCCCTTCAGCATGATGCCCCGGACCGAGCGGATGTAGTGGGTGATCGGCAGCGCGCTGCCGATGACCTGCGCCCAGTCCGGCATGCCGCGAAACGGGAACATGAATCCCGAAAGCAGGATCGACGGCAGGAACCAGAAGAAGGTCATCTGCATCGCCTGCATCTGGTTGCGGGCGATCGTCGAGAACGTGTAGCCGAGCGTCACGTTGCAGCCGATGAACAGGAAGGTGACGCCGAGCAGCACGACGAACGAGCCCATCATCGGCACGTGGAACAGGATCT
This sequence comes from Hyphomicrobiales bacterium, assembly GCA_017305815.1. GTDB lineage: Bacteria > Pseudomonadota > Alphaproteobacteria > Rhizobiales > Kaistiaceae > Kaistia > Kaistia nematophila. The sequence goes on along the minus strand of JAFKJZ010000030.1, from coordinate 6,760 downwards.
GCGCGCAGACCAGGATCACCGCCACCTGGACGAGCACGAAGCCGATATAGGGCACGATCTTGCCGATCATGATCTCGAACGGCGTCGCCGGCATCGCCATCAGGTTTTCCATCGTGCCGCGCTCGATCTCGCGGGTCAGCGCCAGCGCGGTCATCAGGATCGTCGTCATCGTCAGGATGGTGCCGAGCAGGCCGGGCACGATGTTGTAGGCGGTGATCCCCTCCGGATTGTAGCGGCGCTGGATCACGAGATCGACGGCCGTGGCGCGGCTCGCCTGCGTCGACAGCGGTCCGGTCAACTCGCGGGCGAGCGCGCTCGACAGGATCTGGGGCAGGGCACCCAGCGCGTTCGACGTGGCCGCCGGATCGGTGGCATCGGCCTCGACCAGCAATTGCGGGCGGGTGCCGCGCACGAGGTCGCGCTCGAAGCTGGGCGGGATGGTGATGACATAGCTGGCGGAGCCGTCGACCAGTGCCTCGTTCGCCTGCGCCCCGCTCGCGAGGCCGGGCGCGACGCTGAAATAGCCCGATGCCTCCATCGCGGCGACGATCGTGCGCGTGGCGGGGCCGCTATCGGCGGAGACGATCAGCGTCGGCAGGCGCTTCGGGTCGAGATTGATGGCATAGCCGAACAGGACCAGCTGGATGATCGGGATGCCGATGATCATGGCGAAGGTCAGCCGGTCACGCCGCATCTGGATGAATTCCTTCATCATCAGGGCGAGGATGCGGGACAGCGAGAATCCGGCGCTCATGATGCCTTGCCGTTCGTCGAGCGGTCGCGCGCCTGCGCCTGCTGCATCAGGCGAATGAACACGTCCTCGAGGCTCGTCTCGCCGGGCTCGGCGACGGCGTCGGATCCGGTCTCGGCGAGGGCCGCGTCGACGGCGCGCTTCAGCGCGGCCGGGTCCGGGCCGACGACATGCAGGTCGTTGCCGAACGGCGCCGCCTGCTCGACGCCCGGCATTTCCCGCACGGTCTTGGCGATCGCGCCGACGTCCTTGCCGCTGACCACGATGGTCGAGAGGCCGGAGCTCTCGATCACTTCGGCCACCGTGCCGCGGGCGACGATCTTGCCATAGGCGATGTAGATGATGCGGTGGCAGCGTTCGGCTTCGTCCATGTAGTGGGTCGAGACCAGCACGGTCAGCCCGTCGCTGGCGAGGTCGTGGATCTCGTCCCAGAATTCGCGCCGCGCCTGCGGATCGACACCGGCGGTCGGCTCGTCGAGCAGTAGCAGCTTCGGCTGGTGCATCACGGAGGCGGCGAGCGCCAGGCGTTGCTTCCAGCCGCCGGACAGCGAGCCGGCGAGTTGGTCGCGCCGCTCGTACAGGCCAAGCCGCTGCAGCGTCGCCTTCACGGTCTCCGCCCGGTTCTTGAGATCGTAGATACGCGCGACGAAATCGAGGTTCTCGCGGATCGTCAGGTCTTCGTAATAGGAGAAGCGCTGCGTCATGTAGCCGACCTGGCGCTTGATGCGATCGGCATCCCTAAGGATGTCCAGGCCGAGGCAGGTGCCGCTGCCATCGTCCGGACGCAGCAGGCCGCAGATCATGCGGATCGTCGTGGTCTTGCCGGAGCCGTTCGGGCCGAGGAAGCCGACGATCTCGCCGCGGCGGACATCAAGCGAGACGTGATCGACGACGGTCTTCTCGCCGAAGCGCTTGGTCAGGCCATGAATGTCGATGACGACTTCCTCGGGCCTGTCCGCCGCCATGCCTATTGCTCCACCCCGAGCCGGAGCCTTCCGGCCTGGCCTCGACGCGGAACACCAGCTTGGCGCGGCTCTCCTTCGAATAGATCACCGGCGGCGTGAATTCCGCATCGGTCGCGATGCTGGCGATGGTCGCCGTCAGGCCGCTGGCGCAGCCATCGCAGAGGATCGACACGCGCTGGCCGGGCCGGACCGTGGAGCGCGTCGCCTCCGGCACGAAGAACAGGATCTTGCGCGCCCCCTCCGGCAGCAGCGACGTGACGGCCTGCCCTGCCGGGACGATCTCGCCGACCTGGTAGAACACCTCCTCGATGCGGCCGGGGGCGACGGCGCTTTGGGTGCGCCGCGCGAGCTTCGTCTCGGCCGCGGTGACGGCGGCGGCGAGCGCGGAGACCTGCTGTTGCGCCGCCGCGATCTGGTCGGGTCGCGCCGGCAGGTTGGCGACGGCGCGGTTCTCCCGCGCCGCCTGGACGCGGGCCGCGGCTGAATCGAGATCCGCCTTCGACTGGTCGAGCGTCGCAACCGCGACGACGGCGCGGGTCGAGAGGTCGCGATTGCGGTCATAGGTCTTCTGCGCCACCGTCAGCGCCGCCTCGGCATCCGCGAGCTGGGCGTCGAGTACGCGGATTTCCTCCGGCCGCTTGCCGGTCAGGAGGTCGGCGAGGCTGGCCTTCGCCTGCGCCAGCTGGGCCTGGGCCTGCGCGAGTGCCGCCGTCTCGTCGCGGTCGTCTAGGGTGAAGAGCACGGCGCCGGCCTTGACCGGATCGCCGCGCTTCACATTGAGGGTGGCGAGCCGGCCGGTGACTTCCGCCCCGACCAGGACGTAGTCGGCGTCGACATAGCCGTGCAGGAGCGGATCGCGCGCGCTGTCGCCGCAACCCGCCAGAAGAAGCAGTAGGACCAGCGAAAGCGCACGGCCCGTCCGCATGCTACCCCTCGTCTGCCAGTGTCTCTCCGACCAACAGGTCGATCTGTTCGGCAACGATGCGCCGGATCTCGTCGCGGTCCTTGTTGCTCAGCGTATCGCGGCCGAGCTTCTTCAGCACCATCGGACGGCCGACGCAGAAGATGACGAACTGGCCGGAGATGGCGAAGGAGCGCAACGTCGCTTCTTCCGAGCGCGGATCAAGGTTGAGCAGGATCGCCACCAGCGTCGTCGTCGTGGTCTGGCAGGACATCATGTAGTCGTAGATGACGTCGAAGGCGGACGAAGGCTCCATCTGTTCGCGCATGATGAAGCGGCCCCAGAGTTCGGCCTCGGCCTCGCCGAGCATGCAATCGATATGGACGTCGATGATGTTCTGCAGCAGGCGACGGGCCGTCGGCCGGTCGACATCGCCGGTCAAGGCCCGGGCAGCGGCGTTGATGCTGTCGCCGATCCGCATCTGCATCTGCTCGACGACATATTCGGCGACGGCGCGGTGTAGCGAGTCCTTGCTGCCAAAATGGTAGACGATCGCCGCCAGATTGGCGCCGGCGCGCTTGGCGATGTCGCGCGTCGCCGCGCCCTCG
>JAFKJZ010000030.1:0-3483 GCA_017305815.1 Hyphomicrobiales bacterium | reverse complement strand
GCAGCTTCTGGCGAGTTTCCGCACCGCGATCCTGGCGGGCGCGGCGATAGTGGCGAGAGGCCGGAAGCGCGTCCTGCGCCTCGACCGTCTCGACGTCGTCGGCCCTTTCGAAGGCCATGTCGAAATCAGCCCGCCCGACCGAGGTTGCTTCCGAATTCATCCAGCGTCACTCCGATTCGCTCCGCCCCGCCCGCCAAGATTGTGCAATTGCGAAACGAGGTCAATCGAATGATTGAATTTATGCGACGCTATAAATTTCTACGAAGCCCTTGCAAGGCGCGTGTCGAATTCCCATGACGGTTCATGCCGTTACGGCAGATTTGCGCCATTGGCGGGTGACAGAGTCTGGGCGGAATCCAAGGGAAACGGCAACCGAGATCGCCCGCGCGCCGGTCGTCCGGCGCCGGGGCGAGCGGAGCGCGAATGCCTTAGCCGGTTGCGACGATCCCCTGGGCGACGAGCCAGTCGACCGCCTCGCGCACCGCTTCGAACGATGAGTAACGCGGCTGGTAGTCGAGATGTCGCCTGGCCTTGTCGATGCTGCAGTTCGGGCTGCGGGCGATGTGGTCGAGCGTCTGTTCGACGATCTCGGGGCTGTGCTGCTGCTTCCACTGCTCCCACGGCAGGTAGGAGAGCTTGGCCTCCTGTCCGAACCAGGATGACACGGCCTCGGCATAGCCGCGCAGCGACACCGCCTGGGCGGAGACGGTGTGGAAGGCCTCGCCGACCGCCATGCTCCAGTTGCCGATCGCCTTCATGAACATCTGCGCGACGTCGTCGGCATGGACGTGATGCACGGTCTCGAGGCCGAAATTCGGCAGCACCAGTTCCTTGCCCTGCGCCAGCGTCGAGAACACGGAGGGATCGAAATGGCCGGCCGGATTGAGCGGCGCCCAGCCGGGCCCGACGATATGGCCGGGATGCACGATGGTCGCGGGGAAGGCGTTCCGCTGCGCTTCGTGCATCAGATAGGCTTCGATCGCCGCCTTCTGGGTGCCGTACTCGCCGAAGGGGCGGCGCGCCACGGTTTCCGGCGTCGGCACGGCGACGCTCGGGCCATGCACCCAGATCGTGCCGGTGTGAAGGAAATGCTCGACCCGGCCGCGTAGCGCATCGACCAGGAGCTGCGCGCTCGGGAGCGTGAAGCAGATCATGTCGATGACGATGTCGGGCCGCAGATCGCTGATCTTGGCGCCGAAGGTGCCGGCCCTGTCTTCCGCCTCACGGTCGAGCACCACCGTCTCGACCTTCGACCAGGCCGCATGCGGCTGGTAGGCGCTGCGCTGGCCGCGCGCGACGTTGACGACCTCGAAGCCCGCCTCTACCAGTCTCGGCACCAGATAGGTACCGACATGGCCACTCCCACCGATCACGATCACACGTGTCATGGTGCCGTCCTCCCGTTCCGCATCACGATAATGTTATCGCAAGCCATGCGCTTCGCCAGAGGGCCGGCAAGCCCCGGAACAGTTGCGAGCATCTTTATGTTGCGGCGACGCAAAATCGTCGAAACCGTTCGGCGAACGGGCGACCCGAACGCCGAAATATCCCGTCCATGGACGCCCTGGCGCTCATGTTCGGCCGGCTGCCGCGCGGACTATCGGGAGGCACGCTGCCGCATCCGCCAAGCGCCCCCTGGTCGCGGAGAATGAAATCCGCCGCCCCTGCGTCGCCGTCTCGGCAGGAAGGGGCGGCGATTTCGCGAGGCGCGCGGAACCGTTGGCGCTGGCCCCCTCAGCGCTTGGCCCCTCAGTGGCTGTTCGGGCCGAGGGCGTGCTCCAGTTCCTCGTCCGACATGCCGGTGATGATGCGCTCGACATCCTCGACGCTGGACTGCTTCGGGTTGATGTCGTCGGCGACAACCCGGCCGCCGCGCATCACCACGATCCGGTCGACCACCTGGAACACATGGTGGATGTTGTGGGCGATGAAGATGCAGGAGTGGCCGGATTTGCGCGCATTGCGCACGAAGCGCAGCACGCCCTGAGTCTCGGCGACGCCGAGATTGTTGGTCGGCTCGTCGAGGATGATCAGGTCGCTCTCGAAATACATGGCGCGGGCAATCGCGACCGCCTGGCGCTCGCCGCCGGAAAGTGCGCCGACCGGCGTCGAGGGCGGGATGTTCTTGCTGATGCCGACGCGCTTCAGCAGGTCGCGGGCGACCGCGTCCATGGCCTGGTGATCGAGCCGGTTCATGAAGCGCGGGCCCTTCACCGGCTCGCGACCGAGGAAGAGGTTGCGCGCGATCGAGAGCTGGGTGACCAGCGCCGAGTCCTGGTAGATCGTCTCTATGCCGTTGGCGATCGCGTCCGTCGTCGAACGGATACTCACCTTCTTGCCGCGCACATAGATGTCGCCGCTGGTCGAGGGCACGGCGCCGGAGAGCACCTTGATCAGCGTCGACTTGCCGGCGCCATTGTCGCCGAGCAGTCCGACGATCTCGTTTTCGCGGACGCTGAAATCGACGTCCTTTAGCGCCTGCACCTTGCCGTAGGCCTTGGAGACGCGCTCCATCCGGATCAAATCGGTCATGGTCAGGTACCCGCCTGGTGCCGGCGCTCGAGGACGGAGTGCAGCGTCATCATGCCGAGGATGATCGCGCCGATGAAGATGTTGTAGGCGAGGCCGGGCACGCCGATCAGCACGATGCCGTTGCGCATGACGCGCAGGATGAACACGCCGAGCACGGTGCCGATGATCGTGCCGCGGCCGCCCATCAGCGCGGTGCCGCCGATCACCACCATGGCGATGACCTCGAGCTCGTAGCCGGCGCCGCTGTTCGGATTGGCGGCGGAGGTCCGGATCGAGCTGATCACGCCGGCGAAGGAGGCCATCGTCGCCGACAGCATGAAGAGCAGCACCTTGGTGCGGTTGACGTTGACGCCGCGCGCCCGTGCCGCGCCGGGATTGCCGCCGGTCGCCTGGATCCAGTTGCCGGCCTTTGTCTGGGTCAGCACATAGCCGAGCAGCAGCGCGAAGCCGATGAACCAGAACAGCGACATGTAGATGCGGAAGGGGCCGACATAGAAATCGCCGACCAGCACATGCGCCAGCCAGTGCTGTCCCGCGCTCCAGGTCCGCTGCGGGAAGCCGTCGGAGATGAACAGCGCGACGCCGCGCACGACGAGCAGCATGCCGAGCGTGACCAGGAAGGACGAGATCTTGATCCGCGTCACGAACAGGCCGTTGGCGAGCCCGATCAGAGCCGCGACGGCGAGCGCGATCAGGAACGCGACCTCGAGCGAGGTGATGCCGGAGTTGAAGAGGGTCCACATCAGCACCGGCGCGAAGCCGAACACCGAGCCGACCGAGAGGTCGAACTCGCCGGCCGTCATCAGGAGCGTCATGGCCAGCGCGATCAGGCCGAGCTCGACGGTGAAGGACAGGGTGTTGGAGATGTTGAGCGGCGACAGGAAGTCCGGATTGATCGACCAGAAGATCGCGATTTCCACGATCAGCAGAACGAGCGGGCCGAACTCCGGC
>JAFKJZ010000029.1 GCA_017305815.1 Hyphomicrobiales bacterium | reverse complement strand
GGTGGATGGCCGCATCGGCACCCGCGCTGTCTCCTTCAAGGAGGAGATCGAGAGCGACGGCCGGACCGACAGCCGCATCGTCGTCTATCGCGCCGACCGCGAGCGCATCGCCTTCGTGGCGGCGCAGGCGAAGCGCTGGATCCGGCTTGGCGCGGCGGCACCGTGCGATCGCAGGATCGCGCTCGTGCTTTCCAACTATCCTGACCGCGACGGCCGGCTCGCCAATGGCGTCGGCCTCGATACGCCGGAGAGTGCCGCGCGCATCGCAACCGCCATGAAGGCCGCCGGTTATGCGTTGCCTGATCTCCCGGAGACGGGCAGGGCGCTGATGGAACTGCTGCTCTCCGGCCCGACCAATGCGCTGGCGAAGCGGGTCGGTGAGGGCTCATCTTCACCTCTCCCAGAGGGAGAGGTCGGCCCGCAGGGCCGGGTCAGGGGTTCGGACCTGTCCAGTGAGTGCGAAACCCCTCACCCGCCGGCTTCGCCGTCGACCTCTCCCTCTGGAAGAGGTGAAGGGGTATCCCTTTCCCTCGCCGACTACCGCGATTTTCATGACGCGCTGCCGGACAGCGTAAAGGACAGCCTCGCCGAGCGCTGGGGCGAGGCCGAATCCGATCCGTTCTTTGCCGATGGCGCTTTCCGGCTCGCCATCCATCGCTTCGGCAATGTCGTCGTCGGCATCCAGCCGGCGCGTGGCTATGGCATCGATCCGAAATCGACCTATCACGATCCTGATCTCGTGCCGCCGCACCACTATCTGGCCTTCCATGCCTGGCTGCGGCGGAGCTTCGACGTCGACGCCATCGTCCATGTCGGCAAGCACGGCAATCTCGAATGGCTGCCCGGCAAGGCGCTCGGCCTGTCGAATGCCTGCTGGCCGGAGGTCGTGCTCGGCCCGACGCCGCTGATCTATCCCTTCATCGTCAACGATCCCGGCGAGGGCGCGCAGGCCAAGCGCCGCGCCTCGGCCGTCGTCGTCGATCACCTGATGCCGGCGCTGACGCGGGCCGAGGCGCATGGCGCCTTCGCCGAGATCGAGACGCTGATCGACGAATATCACCTGGCGCTAGGCGCCGACCCGCGCCGCCGCGATCATCTCGAACGCGAGATCCTCGATCAGGCGGTGCGCCATGGCATCGACCGCGACCTCGGCATTGGCGGCGACGCCGATCAGGGCAGCGCGCTGCGCGCCATCGACGCGCATCTCTGCGAGATCAAGGAACTGCAGATTCGCGACGGGCTGCACATCTTCGGCAGTTCGCCGCAGGACGAGCACCGCCTGGACACGCTGATCGCCATTGCCCGCATTCCGCGCTCCGGCGGCCGGCCGGAAGATGCCTCGCTGCATCGAGCCATCGCGACCGATCTCGGCCTCGACTGTTTCGATCCGCTCGCCTGCAATCTCTCCGACGATTGGGCTGGCAGCCGGCCGGAAACGCTGCTGCGTGCCACCGACGCGCCCTGGCGGACGAATGGGGATACGGTCGAGCGGATCGAGTTGGCAGCCAGGCAGGCGGTCCGATCATTCCTGAGCGGCGATACATCCGCCTCTGCGCCCGGTCCCGACACCGCGCCCGTGCTCGGCTGGATCAGCGAATCCCTCGCGCCGTCGCTGGATCGAAGCGGCGGCGAGGAGATCGCCTCCTGCCTGACTGCGCTCAATGGCCGTTTCGTAGCCCCCGGACCTTCCGGCGCGCCGTCGCGTGGCCGGCCGGAGGTGTTGCCAACGGGCAGGAATTTCTACTCCGTCGATACCCGCGCCGTGCCGACCGCTGCGGCGTGGCGTATCGGCAAGCTGGCGGCCGAGGCGCTGGTGCTGCGCTACATGCAGGATGAGGGCGAGTGGCCGCGTTCGGTGGCGATTTCCGCCTGGGGCACCGCCAACATGCGCACCGGCGGCGACGACATCGCGCAGGTGCTGGCGCTGATCGGCGCCGAGCCGGTCTGGGAAACCGGCACCGGCCGCGTCACCGGCTTTCGCGTGCTCACGCTCTCCGAGCTGAAACGTCCTCGCGTCGATGTCACGCTGCGGATTTCCGGCATGTTCCGCGACGCCTTCCCGGAACAGATCGACCTGATCGATTCCGCCATCCGCGCCATCGCCGCGCGCGAGGAACCGGCCGACGCCAACCCGATCGCGGCGGCGCATGGGGCAGGGCAGGATCTCGCCCGCATCTTCGGCGCCAAGCCGGGCGCCTATGGCGCCGGCGTGCAGGCGATGATCGACGAGAAGATCTGGGACAGCCGCGCCGATCTCGGCGAGGCCTTCCTCGCCTGGTCCAGCTTCGCCTATGGCGGCGGCGCCGAGGGAGAGGCGGCCGGCGACCGGTTGCGCGCGCGGCTGGCCGCGACCGACGCCGTCGTGCACAACCAGGACAATCGCGAGCACGACATCCTCGACAGCGACGACTACTACCAGTTCCAGGGCGGTCTCGCGGCCTCGATCGAAGCGCTGAAGGGTGTCGCGCCCCGCCTCTATCACGGCGATCATTCGCGCCCCGAAAGCCCGGTCGTGCGGCCCTTGGCGGAGGAGATCGGCCGCGTGGTGCGCGGACGGGCGATCAATCCGAAGTGGATCGCGGGCTGCATGCGCCACGGCTACAAGGGCGCCTTCGAGATGGCGGCGACGCTCGACTATCTCTTCGCCTTCGCCGCCACGACCCACGCCGTCGGCGATCATCATTTCGATGCGCTCTACGACGCCTATATCGCCGATGACGGCGTGCGCGATTTCATCGCCGACGCCAACGAACCCGCCCTCACCGAGATGGCAGACCGCTTTCTCGAAGCCATGGATCGCGGCCTCTGGTCGCCCCGCGCCAACAGCGCGTATGAACGGCTGGCAGCGCTCGCTTCCCGCCGCGACGCAGGAAAGGAAATCGCATGACCATCGAAATGACAGAAGAAGAGCTGAATGCCCGTCATGCCGAGAAGATGCGCAAGAAGAAGGTCGTGCGCGACAAGATCCTCGCCTCGAAGAATGTCGAGAAGGGCCTGATCATCGTCCATACCGGCAAGGGCAAGGGCAAGTCGACGGCCGCCTTCGGCATGGCGTTCCGCTCGCTCGGCCACGGCCTGCCGGTCGCCGTCGTCCAGTTCGTCAAGGGCGCGATCGATACGGGCGAGCGCATGGCGCTGGAGCGTTTCGGTGATCTCGTCTCGATCAACCGGCTCGGCGAGGGCTTCACCTGGGAGACGCAGGACCGCCAGCGCGACATCGCCGCCGCGAAGCATGCCTGGGAAACGGCCAAGGAGCTGATCCGGAGCGGCGCCTATCACCTGGTGCTGCTCGACGAACTCAACATCGTGCTGCGCTATGACTATCTCTCGGTCGACGAGGTGGTCCAATTCCTGACGACCGAGAAGCCGGCCGACGTGCATGTCGTCATCACCGGCCGCAACGCGCCCGAGGCGCTGATCGAGGTCGCCGATCTCGTCACCGAAATGGAGCTGGTGAAGCACCCGTTCCGCTCCGGCGTGAAGGCGC
>JAFKJZ010000028.1 GCA_017305815.1 Hyphomicrobiales bacterium | reverse complement strand
TGCCTTCTACGAGAAGGCGCTCGGCATGACCGTCGAGATCTTCGATACCGGCCGGGTGGCGGTGCGCTTCGGTCGGCAGAAGATAAATCTGCATCAGGCCGGGCATGAGTTCGAGCCGAAGGCGCGGCTCGCGACGGCCGGATCCGCCGATCTCTGCTTCCTGACCAGCACGCCGCTGGAGGACGTCGAGGCGCATCTGGCGCGCGCGGGCGTCGCCGTCGAACTCGGGCCGGTCTCGCGGACGGGCGCGATGGGTGCGATCCTTTCCGTCTATGTCCGTGATCCCGATGGCAACCTGATCGAGATCTCGAATGCCAGCCGCGCTTCCGGCGCGGCCGGCTAAGCGGGGATCAGGCGGCGCGCTTGCCCACGAGCGCGAACATGGCGCCCTGCGGATCCTTGCATTGCACGATCCAGTCGCCGCCGGGCACCTGCATCGGCCCGTTCAGCAGCTTGCCGCCGCCGCTTTCGACCCGCCCCAGCGCCGCGTCGATGTCGTCGACATTGAAATAGAACAGCCAGAACGGAGTCGGCATGGAACGCGGCTTGTTGAACATGCCGCCAATGGCGGGGCCGCCCGCCGTGAACAGCTGGTACACGCCCATCTCGCCCATGTCGAAGGGATCGCCCTTCTGCCAGCCGAACATCGTTGAGTAGAAGTCGAACGCCTTCTGCCAGTCGACCGCATAGAGCTCGTGCCAGCCGATATGGCCGGCGGTTCCGGGGGCTGGATCGTCCGGCGCGGCTTGGCCGGGCAGGGGGCGGAACAGCACGAAGGCGGCCTGCTGCGGATCGGCGACGACCGCGAAGCGGCCGACTTCCGGAATGTCGGTCGGCGGCACGAACTCCTGGCCGCCGAGGCTCTTGACCTTCATTGCCGCCGCATCGACGTCCGCGACCGAGATGTAGCCGATCCAGCTCGATGGCGCGCCCATGCGGCGGGCCTGTTCCGGCAGATCCATCAAGCCGCCGACCGGCCGCTCGCCGATCGTGAAGAGCGTATAGGCCATCTGCGGCATCGAGGCGTCGCGCGTTCCCCAGCCCACGACCGAGCCATAGAAGAGCCGCGCGCTCGCCGTGTCGGTCGTCATCAGCTCGTACCAGACGAAGCGGCTTGCCAGATCGGTCATTCCAGACTCCTTCCGTTAGGGAATTTCACCCTACACGAGATGTCGCCATGGCGGAATTTCACGACGACGTGTCCCGAATAGTGCCCTCGACGCAACAGCGTCGTGTCGGGACAATGTTTGAGCGCCGATGCTGTTGCATGGCGCGGATGACTGGGGGTAAGAGGGAAGTATTCGACTGGACCCGGTGAAAATCCGGGTGGCTCTTCCGGCCGCCGATCCGCCGGACAACGCAGATTGAAGCAACGGACGGTTCTCGCCGCGAAAGCGCTGCGTACCTCCGCATCTGCCGCGAAGCACCCCACATCATGATCAGCTTTTCCTCCATCCGTCGCGAATGGTTCTCCAACCTGCGCGGCGACATCCTTTCCGGCATGGTCGTCGCGCTCGCCCTGATCCCCGAGGCGATCGGCTTTTCGGTGATCGCCGGCGTCGATCCGAAGATCGGGCTCTATGCCTCCGTCGTGATCGCCTGCGTCATCGCCTTCACCGGCGGTCGGCCCGCCATGATTTCCGCCGCCACGGCGGCGACCGCCGTGCTGATGAGCGGGCTCGTCCGCGATCACGGCATCCAGTATCTCTTCGCCGCGACCATCCTGATGGGCGTGTTCCAGATTCTCGCTGCGCTGCTCCGGCTCGGCCGGCTGATGCGCTTCGTGTCGCAATCGGTGATGACCGGCTTCGTCAATGCGCTCGCGGTCCTGATCTTCATGGCGCAGCTGCCGGAACTCGTGAACGTGCCCAAGGCCACCTATGGGCTGATCGCGCTCGGCCTCGCCATCATCTACCTGCTGCCGCGCGTGACGCGGGCCGTTCCGTCGCCGTTGGTGGCGATCGTCGTCGTCACCGCGGTCGCCGCCGTCTTCAAGATCGACGTGCGCACGGTCGCCCATCTCGGCGAACTGCCGACCGCGCTGCCGAGCTTCGGCATCCCGGACGTGCCGTTCACGCTGGAGACGTTTCGCATCCTGATGCCGGTGTCGCTGACGCTCGCCGCCGTCGGCCTGCTGGAATCGCTGCTGACGGCGCAGCTTCTCGACGACATGACCGACACGCGCAGCAACAAGAACCGCGAATGCGCTGGCCAGGGCCTCGCCAACATGGCGTCGGCGCTGTTCGGCGGCATGGGCGGCTGCGCGATGATCGGCCAGTCGGTGATCAATGTCTCCTCCGGCGCGCGCGGTCGCCTGTCGACGCTGGTCGCCGGCTCGTTCCTGCTGGTGCTGCTGGTCGCGCTGCAGGACCTGCTGGCCATCGTGCCGGTCGCGGCGCTCACCGCCGTCATGATCATGGTGTCGATCAACACCTTCAACTGGCGCTCGGTCGTCAAGCTCAGGAGCAATCCGTGGCAGTCCTCCGTCGTCATGCTGGCGACGGTCGCGACGGTGTTCGCGACCCACGACCTCGCCAAGGGAGTGCTGGTCGGCGTGCTGCTGTCCGGCGTCTTCTTCGCCGGCAAGGTGGCGCGCCTGAGCCGGGTCACGTCCAGTCTTTCCGAAGACGGGAAGACGCGGACCTATGTCGTCGAGGGCCAGGTGTTCTTCGCCTCTGCCGGCACCTTCGCCGACTCGATCGACCTGCAGGAAGAGGTCGAGCGCATCGTCTTCGACGTGCATGCCGCCCATTTCTGGGACATCTCGGCCGTGGCGGCGCTCGACAAGGTCGTGCTGAAGGCGCGGTCGCGCGGGCGTATCGTCGAGGTGATCGGTCTCAACGAGGCCAGTTCCACCATGGTCGAGCGCTTCGGCAAGCACGACAAGGAGGGAACTGTGGCGGTTTCGGCTCATTGACCCGATGAACGCCGCCCTGCGCGGGGTTGATCGGTCGCATCTTCGTCACAATCCTGCTAAGCTTCGCCGTCCTTGCAACGTCGCGTCCGGCGTGGGCACCCGAACGAAACGCTTTGAACAGAGAACTCTCCCCCATGAATCATAGAATCCCCGCATTGGTCGCCGTGCTGGCTGCTGTCGCGCTGGCTGGCTGCGTGTCGCGGCCCGTTCAGGTTGCGCCGCCTCCGGGACTTTCGACGCCGTCTTCCGAGCCGCTGACCTGGGTGCGCAAGGACGGCCAGAGCGGCCGGGCCAATCCGGCGCTCGCCGACCAGTTCGCCGCCGACCGCGCCGATTGCGTCCGCGCTCCCGGCGACAACGCAGCGCTCCGCGAAGCCGAGGCCTGCATGGGCAATCGCGGCTACGCGCTGGTGCCGGCGTCGCAGGCAGCGGCCCGCGCCGCGCAGTATCGCCGCGCGGCCGGCTACTAAGCCTGTCCGGATCGTCTTCGCCGGCGGCGTTCAGGCTCCGTCGGCGAAGATGACTTCGTGCGTCCTGGCGTTCGGTTCCTGGAACGCCAGCAAGGCTTCGGCTTCGCGCA
>JAFKJZ010000027.1 GCA_017305815.1 Hyphomicrobiales bacterium | reverse complement strand
TAATCCCCGGCAAGCTGCCGGGGAATGACGAGGGAGATAGCGTGTGTTGCCGGAATGTCAGCGCCGGGCGGCGGCGCTACTGGACGAACTGGGGATTCTTGCCCATCCAATCCTCGGCCATGGCGAGCGCCGTGCGGCGCTCCGTCTCGGTCGCGACCGAGAAGGCCTGCTCCTGCAGCTTCATGATCCAGGGATCGGTGGTGCCGGAGCGATCGCGGGCAATGGTCAGGAACATGAGCCCGACGACCGGCTGGCGCTTGACGCCGTCGCCCTCGAACAGCATGTGGCCGAGCAGCGCCTGGGCGCCGACATTGCCCTTGTCGGCCGAGAGCTTGGCCCAGCGGGCCGCCTGGCGCGGATCGCGATCGCCGCCCTCGCCGTCATAGTACATGCGGGCGAGGTTGAGCTGGGCGTCCGAGTCGCCGAAATACGAGGCGGCGTAGGAGAACATCTGCCGGGCGCGGCTGAAATCCGGCTGGATCGAAGAATTGGGAATGCCGTCGCGATAGTAGGAACCGAGCGCCACGAAGGCGTTCGACACGAAGCGGGCGGACGGCGCGTCGGGATTGTCGTCGGCATGGGCGTCGGCAATCTCGCTGAACAGCTCGAACGCCTTCATATCGTCCTTGGTCAGGCCGTCGCCTTCGGCATACATGCGCCCGAGCTTCCACTGCGCGACGGCGTGGCCCTTGTCGGCCGCATAGGTCAGCGCCTCGACCGCGGTCGACTTGTCGCCTTGCTTGTAGGCGTTGAAGCCGAAGCGGAACGCCTCGCCCGGCGACGCGTTGCGGTCCAGCGTCCTGGCGTCGAGCGCCAGCGCCTGCCCCGACCAAGAACCAAGGCCGGCGAGCACGCTGATGCAGAAGAGGGCGGCGCCGCCGAGCGCGTTACACATTCGCATTGTACGCCACACATTCCTGACGCTCGCGCCCACCGGCGGCCGCTTGGCCGCCAGGGTCGTCGAAGCGAAGTTCCCAGCTTGATCCGCGACAGCGCGGAGATTTCGATTTCCCGAAATATGGAATTGGTTTCGGGCGAATCCGAGGCCGATACAGGCGCGTTCTACTATTCGCGCCATCACAGCTACGTGTGCCCTTGAAGACCAACGAGAATTTTTACCGACAATACGCAAGGTTTGTCCTATCCGCCCCCGGATGAAGGGGACGGTCGTTCGACTTTATGGCTGAAAGGCGGCAATTGGGGCTGCTGGCCGTCCCCGCCGGCGGGTTGGTTTCAGACTGTTGCCAGACCGCAACATGGAATCGTGAGGCCCCCGCCAGACTCGCAAAACGCGAATCTTCTCACCACCTTGGCTGCCATCGGCCGAAGCATCGCGGCGAGCCGGTGCCCAGTCGAACAAATGAGGAACACACTCGCGCCGGGTCCCGGGGCGTGGCAAAATTCGATCTTGATTCGCCGCCTCGACCGCGCCATTGAGCGACCTCACAGTTACGGATGACCATGGCAGAGACCGACGACCTTTTCGGATCCGGTGCAACCGCACGAGCGATCAAGCCCGAAGCCGCACCGCGCGAAGCCCCCGCCGCCCGGCGCGCCGCCGCGCCCGCGCCGCCCTCCGAAACCAGCTATTCGGCCGCCGACATCGAGGTTCTCGAAGGACTCGAGCCGGTGCGCCGCCGCCCCGGCATGTATATTGGCGGCACCGACGAGAAGGCGCTGCACCATCTCTTCGCCGAGGTGATCGACAACTCGATGGACGAGGCCGTCGCCGGCCACGCGACCTTCATCGACGTCGAGCTCTCCGCCGATGGCAGCGTCACCGTGACCGACAATGGCCGCGGCATCCCGGTCGACCCGCATCCGAAGTTCAAGGACAAATCCGCGCTCGAAGTCATCATGACGACGCTGCATTCGGGCGGAAAGTTCGACTCGAAGGTATACGAGACCTCGGGCGGCCTGCATGGCGTCGGCATCTCGGTCGTCAACGCGCTGTCGGAATCGCTCGAGGTGGAAGTCGCGCGCGGCAAGCGCCTCTACCGCCAGACCTTCTCGCGCGGCCATGCGACCTCGAAGCTGGAGATGGTCGGCGAGGTCCATAACCGCCGCGGCACCCGCACCCGCTTCAAGCCGGACGAGCAGATCTTCGGCGTCGGCGCGCATTTCCGCCCCGAGCGGATCTTCGCCATGACCCGCTCGAAGGCCTATCTGTTCGGCGGTGTCGAGATCCGGTGGTCCTGCGCGCCGGAGCTGCTCAAGCCGGATGCGGCGACCCCGCCCACGGCGGTGTTCCACTTCCCGGCCGGCCTCAAGGATTTCCTGGCGGCCGAACTCGACAACGAGAAGCTGATCACCAGCCAGATCTTCGCCGGCCGGACCGACAAGGCGAGCGGTCACGGCGCGGCGGAATGGGCGATCGCCTGGTATCCGGGCGACGGCTTCGTCCGCTCCTATTGCAACACCATTCCGACGGCCGAGGGCGGCACGCATGAACAGGGCCTGCGCATGGCCCTGCTGCGCGGCCTGAAGTCCTATGCCGAGTTGACCGGCAACAAGCGCGCCGCCGCGATCACCGCCGAGGACGTGATGACGTCCTGCGCGGCGATGCTCTCGGTGTTCGTGCGCGAGCCGGAATTCGTCGGCCAGACCAAGGACAAGCTCTCCACCGCCGAGGCGACGCGCATCGTCGAGAAGGCGATGGGCGATCCGTTCGACCATTGGCTGACGGCCGCCCCGCAGGAAGCGTCGCGTCTGCTCGACTGGGTGATCGAGCGCGCCGAGGAGCGGCTGCGCCGCCGGCAGGAGAAGGAAGTCAACCGCAAGACGGCGGTGCGCAAGCTGCGCCTGCCCGGCAAACTCGCCGATTGCAGCCAGACCGCCGCGCAGGGCAGCGAGATCTTCATCGTCGAGGGCGATTCCGCAGGCGGCTCCGCCAAGCAGGCACGCAACCGCACCAGCCAGGCCGTGCTGCCGCTGCGCGGCAAGATCCTGAACGTCGCCAATGCCGGCCGCGAGAAGATGGCGCAGAACCAGCAGCTCGCCGACCTGATGCAGGCGCTCGGCGTCGGCGCGCGCAGCCATTACCGCGACGACGACCTGCGCTATGACAAGGTCATCATCATGACCGACGCCGACGTCGACGGCGCGCACATCGCCTCGCTGCTGATCACCTTCTTCTATCGCGAGATGCCGGCCCTGATCGAAAAGGGCCATCTCTACCTCGCTGTGCCGCCGCTCTACCGCATCAGCCAGGGCGGCAAGACGCTCTATGCGCGCGACGACCGGCACAAGGAAGAGTTGCTGGCGACCGAGTTCAAGGCCAAGGGCAAGGTCGAGATCGGCCGTTTCAAGGGCCTCGGCGAGATGCTGCCCGGACAGCTCAAGGAAACGACGATGGAGCCCAGCAAGCGGACGCTGCTTAGGGTCGGCATCGTTGACGGCGAGATCGCGCTTACGCAGGATGTCGTCGAGCAACTGATGGGCAACAAGCCGGAAGAGCGCTTCCGCTTCATCCAGGAGCGCGCGGTCTTCGCCAAGGAACTCGACAT
>JAFKJZ010000026.1 GCA_017305815.1 Hyphomicrobiales bacterium | reverse complement strand
GGTGGCGACATTGCCGCCGATCTGGCAGCTGCCCTTGGCGCCAAGCGACAGCGGGAACATCAGATCCTCCGCCTCGACCGCCTGGTGCAGCACCTCCAGCACGCAGCCGGCCTCGACCTCGACGCTGAAATTGAGCGGGTCGATCGCCCGGATCCGGTTCATGCGCTCCAGGCTGACGAGGACATGGCCGCCCTCGATCCGGGCCGAGGCCCCCTCGACCAGGCCGGTATGGCCGCCCTGCGGCACGACGGCGAGGCCGTTGTCGGCGCAGTAGCGCACCAGCTCGACGACCTCGTCTACATTGCGCGGCCGCGCCACGAAGGACGGATCGCCGTCGGCCTCGCCGGTCCAGTCGCGGATGTAGTGGGATCCGCGATCGACGTCGCGGATCAGCATCGTCTCGTCCAGCACGGCCTCGGCCTTGCCCATCTTTGGCGTTCCTTCCAGGGGCGGCGCCGATGGGAACGACGCCGAACATATCCGTTGGTATCTGAGATATTTTAAAATTGACGAACTGGCAATCTCTGGCGATGCTCGGGCGGTCGCGACAACGGAAAAATACCGGACGGGGAGCCCTTCCCACCCCGATGCCCGCGGCGCAAGGCGGGCTTGTCAATTTGGCTGACTGCACCAACGCCGGGGTTGAGGATAAACAGGATGAGGCGCGGCGTTTGCGACGGCCGGGCTTCCGACGGAAGCGCGCTTGTGCCATGCAATTATTCAGGTGTCGAAATAGCGTGCCATGCGGGTCCATTCGTCTGAGGCGTGGTCCCGCGTCGCCATGAAGGGGAGCCGCCGCCCAATGACCGCCAGCCCTCTCGACCGGCCCAAATCCCTGACCGCGATGGCGTTCGACCGCCTGCTCGAAAGCATCACGCAGGGCGAGATCGCCTATGGCACCATGCTCAGCGAGAAGGCCGTCGCCGAGACCTTCGGCACCTCCAAGACGCCGATCCGCGAGGCCTTCTTCCAGCTGCAGTCGCTCGGCCTCGTCGAGATCCAGCCGCAGAAGGGCTGCTACGTCCCCTACCCGACCGTCGACAAGGTGCGCGAGCTCTGCGAACTGCGCATCGAGCTCGAATGCTACGCGCTGCGGCTGTCGATGGAGCGCAACCAGAAGCGGTTGCTGAAGTCGATCTCGAAGACCTTCGCGCAGATGGAGGAAATGCGCGACGACTATCGCTACGAGACCTATCACAAGCTCGACCAGGACTTTCACAAGGCCTTCTTCGCCGCCTGCGGCAACACGCTGCTCGGCGACATCTATGGTTCGCTCGACCCGCGCATCCAGGCCCTGCGCGCCAACTTCTCCTCGCCCAACGAGCAGCTCTTCGCCGTCTCGCGCGACGAACATGCGGCGATCGTGCAGGCGATCGCCGACAACGACCTCGCTAGCGCGAGCCGCACGATCCACGCGCACATCACCCGCGTCCGCGACATCTATTCCGACGGCATCCAGACCCTGAAGCAGTCGGACCCGTCGCTCGCCGACCACTAGCCGCCCGTCGCAGGATACAAGGGGCTCAGGAGGTTCATGGGCAGGTCGCGCTGTCGAGCCGGGCGCTGGCATGGTATGGCGGCAGTTCCTGTCGGCTGCACGAGCCATTCATGAACCCGGATCCCAAGAGCGCGACGGATGCCAGCTTCGCCCGGCTAAGGCGGCATCTCCATTTCCTCTACCACGGCCGAGCCAGGCAGGCCCGCCTGTTCCAGGCCTGCGTCATCACCATCGATCTCCTGATCATCGCCTTCTTCATCGCGACGCCGATGATCCGCGATGCCTCCGCGTTCCTCTGGTACGACTACGCGATCGCGGTGGTGCTGGCGCTCGACCTGATCTGCCGCGGGCTCGCCGAAACCAGGATCCTGCCCTGGCTGCGGCGGCCGACGGTGATCGTCGACATCTTCATCCTGGTCACGCTTCTCTTCCCCGCCTATCTCGCCAATCTCGGCTTCCTGCGCATCCTGCGGCTCTGGTCGCTGTCGCGCAGCGGCTTTCTCTGGCGGCCGCTGACCAAGCAGCAGGTGGCCCGCTGGCGGCAGCCGCTGGAGGCGGTGCTCAACCTGGTAACGTTCCTGTTCGTCGCCAGCGGCTTCATCTACACCTTCTTCTTCCGCGCCAGCCCGGGCTTCACGGGGTATGTCGACGCGCTCTATTTCACCGTGGCGACCGTCACCACCACCGGCTTCGGCGACATCACGCTTCCCGGCCCCTGGGGCAAGCTGACCGCGATCGTCACGATGATCTGCGGCATCTCGCTGTTCGTGCGGCTCGCGCAGGCGATCGTCCGGCCCTACAAGGTGTTCTTCCCCTGCCCACGCTGCGCCCTGCAGATGCACGATCCGGACGCGGTCCACTGCAAGGCCTGCGGCGAGATCCTGGCCATTCCCGACGACGGCGAGTGACGCGCTTCCGATTGGCGACGTTCCCGTTTTGTGCTAGAGAATGCCCATGCGCACGGAAGGCCTCGTCCTGTTCGAAACGCCGATCGGCCCCTGCGGCATCAGCTGGAGCGCGCGCGGCATCACCGGCCTGCAGTTTCCCGGCGACAGCGCCGAGGCGACGCGGGCCGATCTGCAGCGCCGCTTTCCGGAGGCCGGCTCGGCCGAGACGCCGGCCTTCGTGACCGACGCAATCGCGGCGATCGTCGCGCTGCTCGAGGGCGCGGACGACGACCTGACCAGCATCCCGCTCGATCCCGACCACATTCCGCCCTTCAACCAGCGCGTCTATGACGTGACGCGCGCCATCCCGCCCGGCCAGACGCTGACCTATGGCGAGGTGGCGGCGGCGATCGGGGAGCCGGGCGCGGCGCGCGCCGTCGGGCGGGCGCTGGGAGAAAATCCCTATCCGATCATCATTCCCTGCCACCGCGTGCTCGCCGCCGGCGGCAAGATGGGCGGCTTCTCCGGCACGGGCGGCATCGCCACCAAGCGTCGCGTCCTCGCGATCGAAAGCCGCGCCAAGCTGAACGAACTGCCGCTGTTCGGCGGTGGACTCGAGTAAGAGAAAGACAAGACCCTCACCCCACCCTCTCCCGCAAGCGGGCGAGGGCTTTTTGGCCTGTGCCCGTCATCAGCGCAGCCGGCGCCGGCGATCCCCCTCTCCCGCTTGCGGGAGAGAGTTGGGGTAAAGACTGCGGGGCGCGAACCCCGTTCTCGCCCGTTAGCGCCAGCCGAATTGCGGCTTGTAGCCGAGCACCTTCTTCGCCCGGTCGA
Source organism: Hyphomicrobiales bacterium (assembly GCA_017305815.1). GTDB lineage: Bacteria > Pseudomonadota > Alphaproteobacteria > Rhizobiales > Kaistiaceae > Kaistia > Kaistia nematophila. Next base: position 295 of record JAFKJZ010000026.1, on the reverse strand, counting down.
TCGAGAGCAGCGTCTCGTTCGGGCCGATCGGGCGCTTGCGGGCGATGCCGGGAAACGCCTCGTCGAGCAGGGAATCATTCGACCGGCTCATGACGCCGTCCTCGTTGGCGATGACGAAGACGTCGGCGCCCTTCAAAGTCGATTCGAGCGCCAGCCGTCACGACTGCGCCGCGTCGCGCACGTCGATATAGGCCCAGAGGTTCCACTTGCGCGCGTTGATGTCGTTATCGAAGGCCGGGAACTCGCCATAGCGCTCCGGCGCAATGACGTTGGAGAAGCGCAGGCCGAAGATCTT
>JAFKJZ010000025.1 GCA_017305815.1 Hyphomicrobiales bacterium | reverse complement strand
CGACATCGCCGACGTGTCGTCGGCCTTCGCGATGGAGCAGATCAAGTATGCGACCGCGCTGCCCTTGAACTACATCCCGCTCGAAAAGGACAAGGGCACGGCATAGGCCCGCCAGTTGTCCGGGCGCTCGCCGGCGGTTCAGTTCGCTAGGGCCCGGAGCGTCGGAACAGGATTGCCCGCACTGTGGAGAGCGCGGGCAATCCGACATAGAAGATGATCAGGCCGACGAGATAGGCCGAGATTACAAGTCCCGCCGTTGCCGCGAACAGCAACGAGAACGTGACGAGCTCCATCGCGAGGAAGAGTCCCACGACGCGGCCGTAGCGAAGATTGCTCAGCGACCAGTCGTCGTGGGCGAAGTTGTCCCAGAAATTGCCGCCGAGATTTTCGGCGACGATACCGACGGTCAAGAGAAGCGACAGGGCCGTGGATATCGCCGCGATGAACAGAAGCCCCCGGCGCATCTGACCTCCCGTCCGAACTTCAATTTCGATCGACGCAGCTGTTGAGTTTCGAGCGCCATCGCGGCGCCGGCAGATCTATGCGGAGCGCAGGTGCCGGGTCAGCCGGTGCTCGATCCTGTCCCAGATCCGCCGGATCGTCTCGACGACGATCAGATAGAGCACCGCCGCCCAGAGATAGACCTGGAAGTCGAAGGTGCGGGAATAGGCGAGGCGGGTGACGCCCATCAGGTCGAACACGGTGACGATCGCGGCGACCGAGGAGCCCTTGATCATCAGGATCACCTCGTTGCCGAGCGGGCGGAGCGCGATCAGCAGCGCCTGCGGTACGATGATCTTGCGGAAGATCTGCCCGGAATTCAGGCCGAGCGACATCGCCGCCTCGCTCTGCCCGATCGGCACGGCGCGGATGGCGCCGCGCAGGATCTCCGCCTGGTAGGCGCCGGTGTTCAGCGTGAAGGTCAGCACGCAGCAGAAGAACGCGTCGCGGAACAGCCACCAGAGCCCGATCGCCTCGAGCTGCGGCCGGAACTGTCCGGCGCCGTAATAGACGAGGAAGGTCTGCGCCAGCAGCGGCGTGCCGCGGAAGAAATACATGTAGCCGAACGAGAGGCCGCGCAGGATGCGGCTGCGGCTCATCCGGGCCAGCGCCACCGGCCAGGCCAGCAGCGCGCCGAGCGTGATCGAGATCACGACCAGCTGCAGCGTGACGACGAGGCCCTGCAGCATGCGCGGGCCGTAGGTGGCGAGCGCGTCCCAGTTCATGACGCTCTCCTGATGCCGCGATTGGCCCAGCGCTCGATCGCCGCGATGCCGATCGACGACACCATGGAGAGCGCGAGATAGGTGAGGCAGGCGACGCCGAAGAACAGGAACGGCTCCTTGGTGACACGGACGGCGATTTGAGTCTTGCGCAGGAGATCCTCGAGCGCGATCACCGAGACCAGCGCCGTGTCCTTGAGCAGGATCAGCCAGAGATTGGCGAGGCCGGGCAGGGCGAGCCGGACGAGCTGCGGCACGATGACGAGGCGCAGCGTCGCGCCGGGCCGCAGGCCGAGCGCATAGGCCGCCTCGTACTGGCCGCGGGTGATATTGTTGAAGGCGCCGAGGAAGACCTCCGACGCATAGGCGGAAAACACGACGCCGAGCGCCACCATGCCGGCGACGAAGCCGTTGATCTCGACCGGCGCGTCGCTGAACAGGCTGACGAACTTCTGCAGGACGATCTGGCCGCCGAAATAGACGATGAAGATCGTCAGCAGTTCGGGCAGGCCGCGGAAGACCGTCGTGTAGGCATTGCCGAAGGCGCGCCACCAGCGGTTCCTGCTACGCTTGGCGAGCGCCATCAGCAGGCCGAGCGCCAGTCCGAAGGGGAGTGTCGCCAGGGCGAGGCGAATGGTGAGCCACGTGCCCGCGAGCAACTGGTTGCCCCAGCCATCGGGCCCGAAACTAAGCAACTCCAGCAGATGCACGCGGCCCGTCCCCCAAGGGTGCAGCGAAGAATGCGCGGTCGCCGGACCTCAGCGAGGCCCGGCGAGGCGCGTGGCTCAGTCCTTCCAGATCGAGAAGGGGAAGTACTTGGCGTTGATCTTGTCGTAGGTGCCGTCCGCCTTGATGGCGAGGATGGCTGCCGAGATCTGGTCGCGCAGGTCGGAGTCGGACTGGCGCACGCCGGCGCCGACGCCATCGGTGGGCAGGTCCGTGCCGACGAACTCGTAATTGGCGCCGTCGGCCGTCTTCAGCCAGTCGAGGCCCGGCAGCTTGTCGACGAACAGCATGTCGATGCGGCCGGCGACCAGATCGAGATTGACCTCGTCCTGGGTCGGATAGAGCTTGATGTCGGAATCCTTGTACTTCTGCTCGAGCTCGGCCGCCTGGACGGTCGAGGACTGCGCACCGATCGTCTTGCCCTTCAGGGCCTCGGGCGACGTGTCCTTGATGCCGGCGGTCTTCGGCGCGATGAAGGAGGACGGCGACTGGTAGTAGGGGCGCGAGAAGTCGATGACCTTCTTGCGCTCGTCGGTGATCGACATGGACGAGATGATGGTGTCGAACTTGCCGGCCTGCAGCGCGGGGATCAGCCCGTCCCAGTCTTGCACGGCGAAGGTGCATTCCGCCTTCATCTGAGCGCAGATCGCCTTGGCGATATCGACGTCGAAGCCGCCGAGCTGGTTGTCGGCGCCGACGAAATTGAACGGCGGGAAGGCGCCTTCGACGGCGACCCGGATGTTCTTCCATTCCTTGGCCTGAACGGCGCCGGTGACGGCCATCAGGGCCAGGGCCGCAATGGCGGCCTGCTTGACGATACGCATGTGCATTCCCTCTGAGGTACGCTTTTCTACTGCGTCCGGTTTGCCCGCCAGAGGCGAGCGTCCGTCCTCGGCGTATATCCCACCATTTCCGGGCGGGCTGCAACTGCTGGCCGTGCAGATGGGGGAACGGCCGTTATTCCGTGGGCAGCCAGCGGGTCGCCGCCTCGAGTTCCGAAGGCGTGTTCGCATTCAGGAACGGATCCGGACCGTCGGCCGGGATGTCGTAGCCGACGACGCTGAAGCCGCAGGCGGCGAGGAAGGCGCGCACGCCCTGGCTTCTGGCGGTCTCGCGCCATTCGGCCAGCGTGTCGGCGAGTGCAACCGGCCAGAGACCGAAAACCGGGTGGTCGCGGTCACCCGAGGCGGCGATGGCGATCAGCGGCTGGCCGGATTGCGCCGCCAGCAGGCGCGCCACCAGGTCGCGCGGCAGGAAGGGCGAGTCGATCGGCACGGTGGCGACGAAATCCGGCCGCTCCGGCAGGGCCGCCGCCCAGCGCATGCCGGCGAGGATGCCGCCGAGCGGACCGGTATCCAGCCGGTCGTCGACGAGAACGGGAAGCGCGTAGGATGCGAAGCGATCTGCGTCGCCGTTGGCGTTGATCGCGAGCGGCGCGACCTGCGGGGCGAAGCGCTCCAGCACATGCTGGATCAACGGCTTGTCGCCGAGCCGGACGAATGCCTTTTCGCGGCCCATGCGGAGCGAATTGCCTCCGGCGAGAATGACACCTGCGACGCTCATCGG
>JAFKJZ010000024.1 GCA_017305815.1 Hyphomicrobiales bacterium | reverse complement strand
GGCGCCGGCGAATTCGCCTTCGTGATGTTCGCGCTTGCCTTCCGCGAGAAGGTCATCGATGCCGACGTCGCCCATTTCGCGACCACGGTCGCGGCGCTTTCCATGCTGTTCACCCCGGCGCTGGGGATCGTCGGCGGGCGTATTGCTCGATATCTCGAAAGCCGGCGAGATACGGCGAATCATGGCGTCCATGCCGACGAGGCGTTCTCCGACCATGTCATCATCGGCGGCTATGGCCGCGTCGGCGGCATGGTTGGGGGCCTGCTCAAGGCCGAGGGCATTCCCTTCGTGGCGCTCGATCTCGACATCGTGCATGTCGAGCGCGCCAAGAAGGACGGCCTGCCGGTCTTCTATGGTGACGCGACGCGCGTGGAAATCCTGACACGGCTCGGCGCGGACAAGGCGGTCGCCTTCGTGGTGACGGCGGATGGCGGCGACATGGCGAAGCGCATGGTCGAGGCGATCCGAGCGCGCTGGCCCAACGCAACGATCCATGCGCGCGCCCGCAGCGTCGCGCATGCGCGCGAATTGCTGGATCTCGGCGCCACCCATGTCGTACCGGAGGCCTTCGAGGGCAGCCTGCAGCTTAGCGGCGAATTGCTGGCCGCGATCGGCTTGCCTTCGGAAGTGGTCGAGAGCCGCCTCTCGGGGGTACGGGCGATCGTCGAGGCGCGGCTGAGCGAGGAGGGGCCCTATCCCTCCGAACCGAAAGCGCCGGCCGGGCCGCAGACGCAGCTCGGCGACGACTGAAGGCGCAGGGGCGACGGACGAGCGGGCGCCTTCGCGCCGACCGGGAAAGGGAGCCGCGCCGCGGCGGCGGGGCTCCCGCTCGAATAGGCCCCAGAGCATTTCACCGTTTCATTGAAACGGCGGAATGTTCCAAGGCCCTGTTTGGGCGTTCTAGTTGACCAGGAAGCCGCCATCGACCGGCAGCGCCACGCCGTTGATCATCGAAGCCTTGTCGGAAAGCAGGTAGGCGATCGTCTCGGCGACTTCGCGCGGCTCGATGAAGCGGCCGAGCGGGATGCGCGCCAGCATCGGATCGGCCTTGGCCGGGTCGCTCCAGGCCTTGACCGCCATCGGCGTCAGCGTCACGCAGGGATTGACCGCGTTGACGCGGATGCCCTTGCGGCCGAGTTCGTTGGCCATCACCGTGGTGAGCCCGTCGAGCGCGCCCTTGGAGGCGCAATAGGCGGCGTGGTCCTCGAAGCCGATCCAGGAGGAGAGCGACGAAACGTTGACGATCGAGCCCTTGATGCCGCGCTCGATCATGTTGCGCGCCGTCTCCTGGGCGACGATCGCCGCCGCGATGACGTTGACGTTGTAGAGGTGCTGGAAGCTCTCGACCTTGGCATCGAGGAACGGCTCCAGCGTCGTGGTGCCGGCGCAATTGACCAGGAGATCGATCGGCTGGGCGGCGCGGGCCGCCTCGCGCGTCGCGACAGGATCGGCGAGGTCGACGGCGTAGGTCTCGCAGCCGGTTTCGGCGGCGAGCGTCTCCAGATCCTTCGGATCGCGCGAGAGCGCCACGACGGTGGCGCCATATTCGGCCAGCAGCAGCACGGTGGCGCGGCCGATGCCCTTGCCCGCGCCCGTGACCAGGATGCGCTTGCCCTTGAATTCAGTCATCTATTTCCTCCCGATGTATTTGACGGGAGCCTAGCGCGAACCCGGCGGCAAATGCCATGGCCTTGAGCGGTTCGTTTCAGCATTCCCAGATCGTCAACGGCCCCAATGGTGCGAAGCCGAGATCGAGCGATCGGGCGAGATCGTCGCCGCGCTCATAGCCGATGAGGGGGAGATCGCCGGCAAGCCCGAGCGCGAAGCGCAGCGCCGCTGCCCTGCATGCTTCGTAGGCGTCGTCCGGGCCGAAGACGTTCGACCAGCCGAGCGCCCCGGGCGAGCGATTCAGCGCCGCTCCGGCGACCACGGCATCGCCGCGCCAGCCGGCGATCAGCGTGATGGCGGGGTCGGCCAATAGAGGCGCGGCGAAGGGAGAGGGGGCGGGATCCGTTCCGGACCAGCCCGCCCGCCAGGCGTCGAAGTCGGCGGGCGTCGAAACGGTCCCCCAGTCGAGGCCGGCATCGCCTTGGGGAGCCGGTATCCCGGCCGGGCGGCCGATCCAGGTGGCGGAAAAGAGGGGCGCGAAGCCGAGCGGCGCGAGATCGAGCGCGGCGAAGCTGTCCTTCACCGCGAACCCGCCGGGGAGGTCGGCGACGAGCGTCACTAGGGCGTCGAGCTGTGTTTGTTTATCGTCGGGGCGTAGTGTGACGGCGTTGGGGTAGAAGCGCGGCGCCGGGTTCCGGTTCAGCCAGACGCTTCCATTAAAGTGGCCCGCGAGGCCGTGTGCGCGAAAGACGGCGTCGCACCATTCGGCGTTGTTCAGGGCTGCAAGGCGGACGAGATCGCTCATCCGCCCTGCATCTCGTGGCGGCGTGCCGCCGTCAAGCGTCAGTCCTGGCGGCGATAGGTGCTCTGGCGCTCGATCATCCAGCCCGGATATTCCGCCGGCAGCGCGCTGACCTCGTCGAGGCGCTTCAGCTCCTCGGCAGAGAGCTGGACGGTGGTGGCGGCCAGGTTGTCGTCGAGCTGCTCGACGCTCTTCGCGCCGACGATCACCGAGGTGACGACTGGCTGGTGCAGCAGCCAGGCGAGCGCGATGCGGGCGACCGAAACGCCCTTGGCGTCGCCGATCTCGCGCATCACGTCGATCACGTCGAAGGCGCGATCCTTGTTGATCGGCGGGAAGTCGAAGCTGGCGCGGCGGGCACCGTCCGGTCCCTTGCCGTCGCGATCATACTTGCCGGAGAGGAAGCCGCCGGCGAGCGGGCTCCACACCATCAGGCCGACCTTCTGGTCGCGCAGCATCGGAACGATGTCACGCTCGAGGTCGCGGCCGGCGATGGTGTAGTAGGCCTGCAGCGAGGCAAAGCGCGCCCAGTCCTTGCTGTCGGCGATGCCGAGCGCCTTCATGATTTGCCAAGACGCCCAGTTGGAGACGCCGACATAGCGGACATGGCCCTGGCGGACGAGGTCGTCGAGGGCGCGCACCGTCTCCTCGACCGGGGTCAGCGGATCGAAGCCGTGGATCTGGTAGAGGTCGATATAGTCGGTGCCGAGGCGCTTCAGGCTCGCCTTGACGGCGTCCATGATGTGGCCGCGCGAGGCGCCGCGATCGTTGGGGCCGGGGCCGGTCTGGCCGAGCGCCTTGGTGGCCAGCACGATGTCGGTGCGCTTGCGGCCGGAATTGACCATGGCGCGGCCGGTCACTTCTTCCGAGACGCCTTCCGAATAGACATCGGCCGTGTCGATGAAATTGACGCCGGCGTCGAGCGCGCGGGCGACGATGTTGTCGGCGACCGACTGGTCGAGCTGGCCGATCGCGGTCCAGAAGCCGCGACCGCCGAAGGTCATGGTGCCGAGGCAGATCTCGGAAACGAGAAGGCCGGTGCCGCCGAGTGTCTTGGTTCGCATGGGGAGATCCGTTCTGATGGAGGATGGCGCCGCGCCGGACGCCGATCGGGGAGGGAGATAGGGTATCTGTGCGGACGAGCCATGGTTCGTCCGGGTCGTATCGTTCGCGCGACGGCTAGAAGCTGCCATCGGTCGTGGGGGAGAGCGGGCGGGTCGCTTCGTACTCGCCCTGCAGCCGCTCGATCTTCGCTGCGAAGATGGCGGCGGCGTCGGTGCCGGCCGCATAGCGGAACGGCGGCTTTTCGCGCCCGGCGAGGTCGACGATGACGTCGGCGAGCTTGGCCGGATCGCCGGCCTGCTGGTGGTTGCGCTCGCTATAGCCGTTGCGGATCTGCGCCGAGACCTCGGCATAGTCGGCGATGGCGTTGCTGCCGAAGCGGACCGACGTCTCGTCGAGGAAGTCGGTGCGGAAGAATCCGGGCTCGACGACGGTGACATGGATGCCGAACGGCGCCACTTCCTGCGCGAGCGACTCCGAGAAGCCCTCGACGGCGAACTTGCTGGCGCAATAGAGCGAGCCGCCGAGGCCGCCGCGCAGGCCGGCGACCGAGGACAGGTTGAAGATGAACAGGCCGAACACATTGGTGGCGAACTGGCGTTCGGCGTCGCCTGCCGCCGTCTCCTCGAACAGGCCGAGATGACCGTAGCCGGCATTGTTGACCAGCACGTCGATGCGGCCGAACCTCTGGATGGCTGCTTCGACGGCGGCGGTGATCTGCGCCGCGTCGGTGACGTCGAGGGCTAGCGCCAGCACGCGATCGCCCGCGTCGGCGAAGGCGTCGCGGATGGCGGCGGGGTCGCGCCCGGTGGCGACGACGCGGTCGCCCTGCCTCAGGGCTGCCTTGACGATTTCCGCGCCGATGCCGCGCGTCGAACCGGTGACGAACCAAGTCTTGTTCATGTCGAGCTCCTTCGCTTCATCCGGAAAGATGGGGCGCGGGCTGACAAAGCGTTACCAGGATGCTGCCAGCTTCTTGCACGATCCTCTCAGAGTGCCGATCTAGGCTGTTAGCCCGCTTGCGCCGCGCAGCCGGGGGATATTCTATCGGAGCCACCATGGAAGCCATGAATGAACTCCGCGCGCTGATCGAGCGCCATTGCACCGAAACCCGGTTCGAAACGGCGATCCCGCGTGTGACGCTGATGCGTTCCGCGAGCCAGACGGCGCCGACCCGCGTGCTCTATGAGCCGCTGTTCTGCGTCGTGGCGCAGGGGCGCAAGCAGGTGATGGTTGGCGACAAGGTGCTGATCTATGACACGGCGAAATATCTGGTCGTCTCGGTCGACCTGCCGGCCAGCGGCGCGATCCTCGACGCCAGCGACACCGAGCCCTATCTCGCCTTCAGCATGCGGATCGACCGCACCGCGCTCGCCTCGATGATCCTCGAACTGGCGGAGCATCTCGACGATGACGACGCGCCTTCGGCCGGCATGGCCGTCAGCCCGATCGATGCGGAATTGCTCGATCCTGTCATCCGCATGGTCCGCCTGCTCGACCGTCCCCGCGATTCCGGGATTCTATCCCCGCTGATCGAGCGCGAGATCCTCTATAGGCTGCTGACCGGCGCGCAGGGCCGCATGCTGCGCCAGATCGCGCTTTCCGACAGCCGGCTTTCCTGCGTCAATCGCGCGATCGACTGGATCAAGCACAATTTCAGCGAGGCGATCCGCATCGAGGGCCTCGCCGCGATCGCCGGCATGAGCGTCTCGTCGTTCCACCGGCATTTCAAGGCAGTGACGTCGATGAGCCCGCTGCAGTTCCAGAAGCAGATCCGCCTGCAGGAGGCGCGCCGGCTGCTGCTGGGCCAGCGCGCGGATGCCGGCAGCATCGGCTTCGCGGTCGGCTATGAAAGCCAGTCGCAGTTCAGCCGCGAATATAGCCGCCTGTTCGGCGAACCGCCCGGCCGCGACGCAGCGCGGCTGCGCGAACTCTCGGCTCTCGATCCCCAGCGCCTCTCGCAGCCGGTCTAGCGGTCCGGCTTGCTCTTGCTGCTCACTTCCAGTGAGATCGGAGGCGGGTGAAACGCCCTGGATCTCGCCTGGGAGGAAACGCCATGCGGCTCTTCGGTCGGAAAATATGGGCGGCAGCGCTCGCGGCCTTTGTCGGCTTCAATGCCATGGCGGCGCTCGCCGCCACGCGGACGCTGCACGGGGAGGTCGTCTATCGCGAGCGGATGGCGCTGCCGCCGGACGCCCGCGTCACGGTCCAGCTTCAGGACGTCTCGCTGGCCGACGCGCCGTCGAGGACGATCGCCGAGACTCGCTTCCGGGCGCGCGGCCAGGCGCCGATTCCCTACAGCCTCCACTTCGACGCCGCGAAGCTGCAGCCGCGCCATAGCTATGCGCTGCGGGCGACGATCTCGGTCGGCGACCGGCTCTGGTTTACCTCGACCAGCCGCCATGCGGTCGAGATCGGCGGTCCGGACCGGATCGACATCCCGTTGCAGCGCGTGGCTGGGCAGGCCCAGCCGCGCCTCGCTGCCGGGCCCGCCGGACGCTGGCTCGCCGAGGATATTCGCGGCGGCGGCGTCATGGACTATCTACAGACGGTCCTCGTCATCGCCCCGAACGGCAGGGTCAGCGGTTCGGGCGGCTGCAACTCCATGGGCGGCAGCGCTACGATCCGCGGCGACGGCATCCGCTTCGGCCAGATCGTCACCACCATGAAGGCCTGCACGCCTGCGAAATTCCTCGACGCGCTCAGGCAGGTTCGCCGGTGGCGCGTCGACGCCCCCCGTCAAAAGCTGATTCTGAGCGATGACGGCGGCCGGCCGATCCTCGTGCTGTCGAAGATGTAGGCCGCGCGCAGGCGACAAAGAAAAGGCCCCCACCCGGGCGGGAGGGGGCCTCGTTCATTTCGCGATAGGCTAGGGCTTAAGCCATTGCCTTGGTCAGGTTCTCGCTGACCTTGTCGAGGAAGCCCGTGGTCGAGAGCCACTTCTGGTCCGGGCCGACGAGCAGCGCCAGGTCCTTGGTCATGTCGCCGGCCTCGACCGTGTCGACGCAGACCTTCTCGAGCGTCGTCGCGAACTTGGCGAGTTCGGCGTTGTCGTCGAGCTTGGCGCGATGGGCGAGGCCACGCGTCCAGGCGAAGATCGAAGCGATCGAGTTGGTCGACGTCTCCTTGCCCTGCTGGTGCTGGCGGTAGTGGCGCGTCACGGTGCCGTGGGCGGCTTCGGCCTCGACGGTCTTGCCGTCGGGCGTCAGCAGCACGGAGGTCATCAGGCCGAGCGAGCCGAAGCCCTGCGCGACGGTGTCGGACTGGACGTCGCCGTCATAGTTCTTGCAGGCCCAGACGTAGCCGCCGGACCACTTCAGGGCCGAGGCGACCATGTCGTCGATCAGGCGGTGCTCATAGGTGATGCCGGCGGCCTTGAAGGCGGCGGCGAACTCGGCGTCGAACACTTCCTGGAACAGGTCCTTGAAGCGGCCGTCATAGGCCTTGAGGATGGTGTTCTTGGTCGACAGATAGACCGGGTACTTGCGCATCAGGCCGTAGTTCAGCGAGGCGCGGGCGAACTCGCGAATCGATTCGTCGAGGTTGTACATCGCGAGCGCGACGCCGGCGCCCGGGAACTTGAAGACTTCCTTCTCGATGACGGTGCCGTCCTCGCCCTCGAACTTGATCGTCATCCGGCCCTTGCCGGGAACCTTGAAATCGGTCGCCTTGTACTGGTCGCCGAAGGCATGACGGCCGACGATGATCGGCTGGGTCCAGCCGGGAACCAGGCGGGGCACGTTCTGGCAGATGATCGGCTCGCGGAAGATCACGCCGCCGAGGATGTTGCGGATGGTGCCATTCGGCGACTTCCACATTTCCTTGAGGTTGAATTCCTTCACGCGGGCTTCGTCCGGCGTGATGGTGGCGCACTTGACGCCGACGCCGACCTTCTTGATCGCCTCGGCCGCTTCGATCGTCACCTGGTCGTTGGTGGCGTCGCGATGCTCGATGCCCAGGTCGTAATACTGGAGGTCGAGATCGAGGTAGGGGTGGATCAGCTTGTCCTTGATGTTCTGCCAGATGATCCGGGTCATCTCGTCGCCGTCGAGCTCAACGACGGGATTGGCTACCTTGATCTTCGCCATGGAGGGGAACCTCGCTTCTGGGTTGACGGCGAAGCCTGCCGGCGGAAGGAGGTCGCGGGCGGAGCGGCGCCGAGGATGGTGCGGGCTCCCCTATAGCATCGTGCTCAAAACGCGCAAAGGCGGGCGGCGGCGAGAAGGGGGTGCGACATCGCCGCCCGGTTGCGGACGCGTCAGGGCTGGCCGGTCGGAGACAGCAGGGCGGAAAGCCTCGCGCGCCGCTTGCGCACGAAGCGCTTGAGCTGGGCGTGCCACTGGCGCGCGGCGCCGATATGCAGTTCCAGCCGGGCGTGAGCCGGCCAGTTGGAGCCATGAAGCGCGTCGAGGCTCGAACGCAGCAGCGGCTTCGGCAGGAACTCGGCCAGCTTGCGGGCGGTCCTGCTCGCACCGAAGGTCGCGGCGAGATGGCGGACCTGTTCGTCGAGGAACTGGTCGCGCTTCCACTCCGCCAGATCCTGCCCCGACCTGAGCCCGCCCTGTTCGAACAGGACGCCCAACGCGGCCCAATAGCGCTTCTCGCCGATGCGAGCCGAGAAATCGGCGGCGTTGGCGACAAAGACCCGCATGATTTCGCGCATGCGCAGGACGCGAAACCTGGTCGCCGGCCCGGCGTCGCTGCCGAGAAAGGCGAGGCTCGGCACCGAAGCGGCGAAGTTGCTGCCGTGGATGCGATAGGTCGAAAGCGGCAGGTCGATCACGGCCGATCCGCCGAGGAGATGGCCGAGCCGGTTGTAGTGTCCATCGGCGGAAAGCTTGGGAAGGTCGGCCGCGCGGCACGCGGGGGCGAGCATGTCGAGGATGAACCGCCGATACATGTTCGCTGTGCCGGGCGACCAGGGCCATTCGGCCGAGAGAGGCTGGATCAGGCGGGTGTGGCGCGAGAGCACCGCAAAGGCGTTGTCATCGATGGATGGCAGGCGCGGCACGATCTCTGCGGCCCGCAGACCCGTCGCGATTTCCTCGCGCCGCATTTGGGTCCGCGCCCGGTGGCCGTTGAGCATGGCGCCATCCGGCCCAGTCTCGATCGCCGTGCTGGAGGTGAACGCCACATTGAGACGGCTTGCGAGGTGAACCTGGATATGTGTCGAGGCGAAATTCGACAGCAGCGTGTCGTCGGAATCGACGAAGGCGACGAAATCGCCTGTTGCGTGTTCCAGCCCGAGAAGCGCGCCGCCGAGCGGCCCGAGATTGATGTCGGAATGGATGACCCGAAAGCGCGGGTCGTCGCCAACATGCCGTTCGATCACCTCGCGGCTGTCATCCGTCGAGGCGTTGTCGACGATCACGACCTCGAAGTTCGGATAGTCCTGGGCCTGGATCGAGTCGATCGTGCGGCCGACATAGCGGCCATAGTTCCAGTTGCGAACGATGAAGGAGACCTTCGGCAGCTTTACCTCGCCCGCCGTCGCCAGCCTCGAGGTCGCTAGGCCGCCGATCGTGAGGGCCGTTTCCCGCCGGGCGATGCCAGGCGAGGCGAGGATGCCGGATCTTGAGGTCTCCAAACGGGTGAGCATCGATCGAGTCAGGCGCCTTGAAGCTGTCGATCGCCGTCAGCGTCTCGACAAGCTGCTGGGTGGATATGCTGAGCGGTTGTCCCGTAGCCGGCTTTCCGACCGACTTTCATTGGTATGCGCGCCTGTTTGGGCACGCAATGACTTGGTTGGAATTTATCCAGAATAGTGGGTGGAAAACCGCTGCAACGGCGGGTAGGTCGCGGCCACAGGGTGTTTGGCTACCGGAGCGCTGCCTGACGGCGCTCCTGCCGCGTGAGTTGCCGGGGAGGCCGCGTCGAGTGCCGCCCGGGTTCTTCAGGCGCGTCCGGGCTGGCCCTGCCGGCGTCGGCCGCGGCGGGAGCGGAGATAAAGACGGAGATTCCCATGCATCTGGCGCAGGGCCCTCGATCGGATGGCCCAGTGTATGCGTAGCGGCAGGCGTTGGCCGTAGCGCCGATGCAGGATGGCCAATACGGCGGATCGCGACAACAGCGCCTGCAACTGATGGATGGCCTCCCGCTCGCCCAGCGCGCCCGCGAGCTGCGCGAACGGCCCGTCCATCAGGCTGGCGATCTCGGCAGGATCGGGCATCGCGGCGCCGGGCTCGAGGCCCAGTAGCGATTCGCCCCGATGCGGCGGGCAAACTCCGCCCCGTTCGCCGCCCAGACGCCGAGCTTGCCGCGGTCCCCCGCGACCGGCCAGTCGAGGCCGCCGGCGCTGGCGCCAGGGCCGGCATGAGCGTGCCGGGACGCTAGCAGGGGCAGACGGATCGCCGCCGAGCCGCCGAGCCATTGGCAGAGCGGCGCGAAATGCGCGTCCGCCGACGACGGGGAAGCGTCCGCCCCGTCCGGCGGGAGCAGCATGTCGATGACGAAGCGCCGGTATACCTGGATGGTCGCGGGCGAAGCCGTCCAGTCCCGTATCGCGGGTTCGACCAAGGCCGTGCTGGACGCCAGACGGGCGAAGGCGTCGTCGTCGAGGGATGCGAGGCGGAGGACGGGCACCGCCGGTTGCAGCCAGGGCCGGGGCGCAGGCATCTCCGCCGGCATGCGTCCGCCGGCCTGGATCGCCTCGTCGTCGTGCCGGGGGGAGGCTGTCAGGGCCACGTTGTGGCGGCTCGCCAGGTGCGTCTGGATATGCGCGGAGGCGAAGCCCGGCGAGGGAAGTTCGCTCGCGTCGAGAAAGACGACGAACTCGCCCTCCGCGGCCGCAAGGCCGATCGTCGCCAGCCGAAAGGAGCCGAGATCGGAAGAAGCGCCGACCCGCTTGAAGCGAGGATCGGCGGCGACCTGCGGGGCAAGCGCCGCAGGGCCATCGCCCGCAGGACCCGCCTCCACCACGATGACCTCGAAGCGGGGATAATCCTGGATCCGCAAGGCTTCGATGGCCGGGCCAAAATCCGAGCCTGGGCGGCCTGTGATGACGAAGGACAGCAAGGGCAGGCGGATGGCGCCGGGCATGGCCAGTTGGCCGGCCCCGACGTTCTGGATCGAGAAGTCAGATTTATCCATGGGTCCTCGTCTGGAACGATCCCGTCCGTACGGTCCGTTCCACGTAGTCGCTGCCGATCAGGCGATCTGCTTCCTTCGGATGTTCTTGCGGAACCAGCGTTCCTGCTTCTTGTTGTCCTTTCCGAACGACGCCCTTCCAGAATCGAAATGCTGCAGTTGCGGCGCCGTCACGCTCGAATTCCGGCCATGCACGCGATAGCCGGACAGAGGTTGGCTGAGCAGGATCGTGCCGGCTTCGGCGTGGCAGAACGGGGCGGCCGAGGCGTCGAGCGCGAACTTTACCTCGATCGGAACCCGGATCGCCGACATCAGC
>JAFKJZ010000023.1 GCA_017305815.1 Hyphomicrobiales bacterium | reverse complement strand
GCGTGCCGTCGAAGACGACGCTGGTGGTGATCTAGGCCCGGACGCTGCGCGCCGTCATTCGGCCGTCACTTGGCCGTCATCGCCGGCAGGTCGGCGGCAAGGGCATCGATCGCGATGCGAACCCGCAGCGGCAGCCGCGCCTGCCCCGGCCAGACGGCGTTGATCTGAAACTCCAGCCCCGGCCGTTCGGGCAGGAGCCGTACCAGTTCGCCGGACGCGATCCGGTCGCGGACCAGCCAGCATGGCAGCCAGGCGAGCCCGAACCCGGCGGCGGCGGCATCGGCGATTGCCTCGAGATCGTCGAACCGCATCCGGCCCAGCGGGATGAATTCCTCCGGGGCCTCGTTGTCGCGCGGAAACAGCCATCTGCGGATCCGATCGCCGCGGCCATAGGCGATGGTGGCATGACCGCCTAGGTCCGCGATCGTCATCGGCCTGCCGTGGGCTTCGAGATAGGCCGGCGCGGCGCAGACGGTCATGCGCTGGCGCGCCAGTCGCCGCGTCAGCAGACCCGGGACTTCCGCGAAGGGTTCGTTGCGGATCGCGAGATCGAAGCCGTCGCCCATCAGGTCGACGGTCCGGTCGCTGAATTGCAGGTCGAGTTCGAGGCCGGGATGCTCGCGAGTCAGCCGTGACAGGACCGGCGCCACGCAGCGCCGCCCGAACAGCACCGGCATCGACACGCGCAGCCGGCCGATGACCTCCTTGCGGCCGGATTCCAGCATGGTTTCGGCGGAGCGCAACGCTTCCAGCGCGCGCGCGGCGTGCTCGTAAAGCGCCTGGCCGTCATCCGTCAGGCTCATGCTGCGCGTGGTGCGATGAAACAATTGGACGCCCAGCCGCTGTTCCAGCCTGGCGATGGTCTTGCCGACCGCGGAGCGGGACAGGCCGAGACGCGCGGCCGCCGTGGCGAAGCTGCCGGATTCGACGGTCTGGACGAAGACGGAGACACCAGTCAGCGGGTCGCTCATGGTCGGTTCTTTGTAGCTATCGTGGAACCAATGACGGGCGATCTTATCGCCACTGGATCTCTTCGTTCAACGCTATCGTCCGCCTCCCGAAACGATCAGGATACGGACATGACCGAAACAATGCAGCGCTGGACCCTCGACGCAGTCGGTCGCGATCACCTGGCGCTGACGCGAGCGCCGATCCCGGAGCCCGGACCCGGCGAGGTGCTGGTGAAGGTCGCGGCCGTGTCGCTCAACTATCGCGACAAGCTGGTGATCGATGGCGCCATGCCTCTGCCGCTCGCCTTCCCGTTCACGCCAGCTTCGGACCTTGCAGGCTCGGTCGTCGCGCTCGGCGAAGGCGCAAAGCGCTTCGAACCTGGACAGCGGGTGATCTCGACCTTCGAGGCGGGCTGGATCGATGGCGCGCCGGAAGGCACGGCCCGCAATCCGCCCTATCGGACGCTGGGCGGCATCCATCCGGGCGTGCTCGCCGAATACGTCGCATTTCCGGAGGATTGGCTCGCGCTGGCGCCCGCCAGCCTCGACGACGCCGAGGCAAGCACCTTGCCGGTCGCCGGCCTGACTGCATGGTCGGCGCTGGTCGAATATGGCCGGCTTCGGGCTGGGCAAACCGTCCTGCTGCAAGGGACTGGCGGTGTATCGCTCTTCGCGCTGCAGATCGCCAAGGCGCATGGCGCCGAGGTGATCGTGACCTCGTCGAGCCCGGACAAGCTCGCCCGCGCCAGGGCGCTCGGCGCGGACCACGGCATCCATCGCCTGGACGATGGCTGGGTGGCGGCCGTGCACGAACTGACGGCCGATCATGGCGCAGACCACATCCTCGAAATGGCCGGCGGCGCCAATCTCGGCCGCTCGGTCGAGGCGGTGGCGGTCCAGGGGCGGATCTCCGTCATCGGCGTGTTCGAGGGCTTCGCCTTCTCGGGACCGATGGGGCCGTTGCTGCGCAAGCAGCCGGTGATCCAGGGAATCAGCGTCGGCCATCGCCGGGCGCTGGAGGATTTCGTCTTGGCCGTCGACCGTGTGGGGCTGAAGCCGGTCATCGGCCGACGCTATCGCTTCGCCGAGCTGCCGGCGGCCCTCGATCACCTCGATCGCGGTCCGTTCGGCAAGATCGTCGTCACGCTCGACGGCTGAGGCGCCTCAGCGCTTGCAGTCGGTGGCGAGCAGGAAGTTCTTCACCGAGATGTCGCCCTTGATGACGAAATCGAAGGCGCGCGGCCCCCAGAACACCACGTCGCTGGCAAGGCGCTTGGTGTAGTCGCTGTCCTTGCCGATCCGGCCGAGATCGATCGGTCCGTGCGTCGCGCTCGTGCCGTCATCGAGGACAAGCGGCCGCTCGCAGGTCGTGAAGGTGAGCTGCACCAGCAGGATGCCGACACCGATCACGCAGTAGAGCAAGGCCAGACGAACGAGAAAGAACACCGCGGATCACCCCTGTGCGACGCAAAGTTTGCCGAGCATAGAGAACTATGCCGGCCGCGCCAGAGCCGGCCCCACTGGCGTCATGCTGGAACGGCCTCGTGACCCGGCGGTTCCTGAAACGAGAGAGGCGCCGCGACCTGTTCGGTCGCGACGCCTGTTTGCCATGGCCCCGCTTGGCCGATATGGCGGAAACTAGCCGCCGCGCAGCCAGACCAGCATTTCGCCGGGCTCGCGGTTGTCCCAGGCGTAGTAGGGGACGGCCTTGATCGGCACGGTCTCGGTCTTCGGCGCGGCGGTGCGGTAGAGATCGCCGTTCCAGTCACCGGTGGCGTCCGCCTCGGCTTCCGCCGCCAGCGTCACGACGCCTTCGAGCAGGCCCGGCTCGAAATTGGCCGTGAAGCTCGACGGGGCGGGAACGCGGAGGCGGTTCAGCGACAGCGGGTTGTCGATGCCTTCCAGGCAATAGACCAGCGGTCCGCGCTTCAGCGTGACGCGGCCGACGTCCTGGCGGACTTCCGGATGGGCGTGGAGCTGTTCGACGGCGAGGTCGAGATCGAGCTGGACGGTGTCGCCCGCCTTCCATTCGCGTTCGATCCGCGCATAGCCGTCCTCGGTGGCGGCCTTCAGGTCGACGGGCGCGCCATTGACCGAAAGCGTCGCCTTGCGGCACCAGCCGGGGATGCGCAGGTTGAGCGCGAAGCGGGTCGGCTTGGCGACGTCGACGGTGATACCGATCGCGCCATCCCAGGGATAGCGGGTGTCCTGGGTCAGCTTCACCTCGGCGCTGCCGATGTCCAGCGTCGCGGTCGAGTCGCAATAGAGGTGGACGGCGACTTCGCCTTCCGCCTGGCCGTACATGTAGGTGCCGATCGACGCGACCATGCGGCCGATGTTCGGCGGGCAGCACGGGCAGCGGTGCCACTTCCAGCGATTATGGCCGCCGCGGCTCTCGAGCGGATTCTCGTAGAGCATAGGCCGTCTCGTTCGGCAGGTCGTAATCCGAGGTCAAGCCCTCGTTGTCGGCCGACGGGCCGAGGCCGCCGGTGACGTAGAGCCGCTTCGAGTTCAGATCGTCCCAGAGCCGGTCGAGCGCCTTCTTGAGGTCGTCGTCGCCATATTCGGTCGCGACGTCGGCCATGCCGGCATAGAGATACATGGCGCGGACGGCGTGGCCGACGACCTTGTCCTGCTCGCGCACCGGCTTGTGCGCCTGGTTATATTCATAGTTCTTGAAGTGGTAGTCGGCCGGGTCGGCACCGCGCGCCTTTGCCTCTTCGTCGAAATAGTGCGGCTGCTGGCCGCGCTGGTCGACCATGTACTTGGCGAGATCCATGTATTTGTGGTTGCCGGTGACGCGGGCGAGCTTCACCAGCGCCAGTTCCAGCTCCTCATGGCCGCAATAGCCCTTGCGCTGGCCCGGATTGGGGCCGAACACGGTGCCGATATGGTCGGCATAGCGCGACATGACGTCGAGCAGCTTACGCTTGCCGGTCGCCTGGTAATAGGCGACGGCGCCCTCGATCAGGTGGCCGGCGCAGTAGAGTTCATGGCAATCGCGCAGATTGGTCCAGCGCTTGCCGGGCTCCATGCGCTGGTACCAGCTCGACAGGTAGCCGTCTTCCTGCTGCAGCTTCTCGAACATGTCGATGACGGCGTCGATCTTGGCTTCGAGCGCCGGATTGGGCTTGCGATAGACGCAATAGGCGGCCGTCTCGATCGTCTTGCCGAGATCGGAATCCCAGAACATCTGCATCGTCACCGTGCCGTTCGGATGGAACGGGATGCGCAGCGCCGGCACTGGCCGGTCGGGGTCGATCTGGTCGAGCATGCCGGCCTCGACGCAGCGCTGGTAGAGGATGTCGGCGGTCTTGTCGGCGACAGCGTCGACGCGCGCGCCCCAGAAGCCGCGCACTTCGACCTGGGGGACGGCGGGCGGACGGAAGCGGGCGCGCGGGGCTTCGTCGACGGATGGCAGGGCACTCATGGAAGACTCCTATTCTATCGGAAGCAGGGTTCGGGGGAGGGCTACTTCACCGCGCCGGCCGTCAGGCCGCGGATGTAGTAGCGCTGCAAGAGCAGGAAGAGGATCAGGCAGGGGATCATCATGACGGTGACGCCCGCCTGCACGGCGCCCCAGTCGACGGCGCCGAAGCGGCCCGACTGCACGGCGGTCATCATGATCGGCAGGGTGAACTTCGCCTGGTCGGTCATCAGCACCAGGGCGGCGAGGAACTCGTTCCAGGTGTTCAGGAAGGCGAAGAGCGCGACCGTCACAACGCCGGGCCAGACCAGCGGCAGCATCACCTTGGTCAGAAGCGCGAAATTGGTGGCGCCGTCGATGCGGGCGGCCTCCTCGATCTCCTTCGGCACCGCGTCGAAGGCGTTGCGCATCATGAAGATCGAGAACGGCATCTGCAGCGTCACATAGACCAGCACCAGCCCGGTCAGCGTGTTCTGCAGCCCGAGCCAGGAGAGGATCAGGAAGATCGGCGTCAGGATGGACTGGAACGGGATCATGATCGTCGCGAGGATCATGACGAAGGCGAGGTTG
>JAFKJZ010000022.1:2766-6304 GCA_017305815.1 Hyphomicrobiales bacterium | reverse complement strand
GGTCTTCCAGGCGGGCGGTGCTCATGAGGGTCTCCGATCAACCTTTGACGCCGCCGGCCGTCAGGCCGTGGACGAGGTATCGCTGCAGGAAGAGGAACACGATGGCCGCCGGCAGCGTGACGATGGTCGCCGCGGTCATGACCTGATCCCAGGGGGTGACGTATTCGCCGCTGAACGAGGCGAGGCCGACGGAGACCGTCCAGTTCGCCGGCTGGCGCACGAACATCTGGGCGAAGAGATACTCGTCCCAGGCGATGATGAAGCAGAACAGGAAGGTCGAGGCGAGGCCGGGCAGGGAGAGCGGCAGCGTGATGCGGAAGAAGGTGCCGATCCGCGACGCGCCGTCGATCAGCGAGGCTTCCTCCAGCGCGACCGGGATGCCGTCGAAGAAGGTCTTCAGCAGCGAGGTCGCGACGGGAACGAGCAGAGCGAGATAGGCGACGGTCAGGCCGGGCAGGCTGTTGAGCAGGCCGATCTTGCTGAACAGCACATACATCGGCATGGCGAGAAGGATGCCGGGGAACATCTGCGTCGCAAGCAGCAGATATTCCGTGAAGCCGCGGCCGCGGAAGCGGAACCGCGACAGCGCATAGGCCATCGTCGCGCCGATGAAGGAAGCGAGGATCGCCGTGCCGAGCGCGACGCGGATGCTGTTCCAGAGCCAGGCGCCGAGCGCCGTGTCCTGGAAGATCGTCACATAGGTCGAGAACACCGAATTGGCGCTCGGCAGCATCTCCGGCGGGTACTGGAACAATTGGCCGGAGGGGCGGATCGAGGTCACGAACATCCAGTAGAACGGGAAGACCGCGATGGCGCAGAGGATCAGGATCAGGGCAGCGAGCGTCAGCCGCCCCGCGATCCGGGAGAGGCTCGGCAGCAATGCCTCGCCGTGACGGGCGCTACGGACGTCAGGCATCATTTCCCCTCCGGACGATGAAGGCGTAGGCGAGCGTCAGCAGCATCGCCACGATCAGCAGGATCGAGCCCATGGCGAAGGCGGGACCGGCCCGGAAGAAGCGGAACGCCTCGAAATAGACCTTCACGACCAGGGTGTTGGTGGCGCCGGCCGGGCCGCCCTGGGTCATCAGGAAGATGAAGACGAAGTTGCCGAAGCTCCAGATCGTCAGCAGCAGCACGACGATGGCGAGCACGTGCTTGAGGCCAGGAAGCGTGATGTCGAGGAAGCGGCGCACGGGGCCGGCGCCGTCGATCTCGGACGCCTCGTAGAGTTCGTCGGGGATCGATTGCAGCCCGGCGAGCAGCACCAGCGTCGCGAACGGATAGGTCTTCCAGATGTTGAGGATGACGATGGCCGGAAGCGCCAGGTTCGGGTCGCTCAGCCAGTTCGGCTGGCCGGAAAGAAACGGCAGCCAGCCGATGGCGTAGTTCACCACGCCGTAGTTCGGGTTGTACATCCACTGCCAGATCAGCGCGGCGACGACGTGCGGCACCGCCCAGGGCAGGATGATCAGCGTGCGGACGATGCCGCGGCCGGGAAAGGCGCGAGTGAGCACCAGCGCCGTGACGAGGCCGAGCCCGATGCTGCCCAGCACGGTGCCGAGCGAGAAGAACGCCGTGACATAGAGCGAGTGCCAGGTGTCGGGGTCGGTCAGGACCGACTGGTAGTTGGCGAGCGTGAAGGCCTCGGTGAAGGCCCGGCCGATGATGCGGCTGTTGGTGAAACTGATGCGGATCCCCCAGAGCAGGGGAATGATCACCAGCGCCGTAATGGCGAGGAGAAACGGAAGAACCATCACGGCCGGCAACCAGCGATCCTGGCTATCGGCATAGTGGACGGTCCTCACGCCCGCGACGCGGGCGGATGTCTGGGTGAGGGCCATGGACCACGCTCGTCTGGAGAGGAGGGATCCGGGCGACGAGGCTGTCGCGTCGTCGCCCGGACGGCGCTACGTCAGTTCTTGACGAGGGCGACGACCTGGGCCTGGGCTTCGGCCATGGCCTCGGCGACGGGCCGGTTCTTGTAGAGGATCTCCTCGACCTTATCGGCGATGATCTTCAGCACCTCGTTGCCATAGAGCTCGAGGCCGGCCGGCATGATCGAGACGGCGTACTTGTCCGAGGCTTCCTGGAAGGTGGCGAACCATGGATTCGCTTCGAGATAGCCGTCGGGCAGGCTGTTCAGGCGCGGCGACACCGCATTGGTGATGCCGACCATCTCCTTCTGCCACTTGGCGCTCTGCATGAACTCGATCAGCTTGAACGCCTCGTCCGGATGCGGCGCATCCTTCGGGATCGCCCAGAGCTGGAACGCCGCCGCCGTGCGGTGGCCAGGCCAGGGCATCGGCGCGGTGCGCAGGTCCTTGATGATGTCGGGATTGCCGGCCTTGGCGAAGCCCATCATCCAGGAACCGTCGAACAGCGTGCCGACCTTGCCCTGCCACCACATCTGCCGGTAGGTCGACTTGTCGACGTCACGCGGCATCACGCCGGCATCGAAGAGTTCCTTGAACATCGAGATCGCCTCGATGTTGCGGGGATCGTCGACCGTCGGCTTGCCGTCGATGGCGAAATGGCCGCCATTGGCGATCACCCACTGGGCCACATCCATGTAGGTCTGGATGTAGCTGCCCGGCTTGACCATGGCGGCGTAGCCGAACTGGTTCGGCGCCTTGGTCGTCTTCTTCGCCATTTCGAGGAAGTCCTTCGGATTGTCCGGGAACTTGTCGTAGCCGGCCTCCTTCAGGATCGTCTCGTTGTAGAAGGGCACGTAGTTGGCGACCATCTGGATGACGCCATAGGTGTGGCCATCGACCATCAGCGGCGACTCGAACTGGGCCGGGCTGTAGGTCTCCTTGCTGATGTCGCTCTTGGCGATGTAGTCGTCGAGCGGCAGCAGCAGGTCGTTGCGCAGGAAGTCGCCGATATTCATGTTCAGGAGATGGATGACGTCCGGCGGCGAGCCGGAACCCATTTCCAGCAGCATCTGGTCGGCATAGGCGCCATAGGCGACGTTGTAGCCTTCCACCTTGATGTCCGGATTTTCATCCATGAAGGCCTTCACGACCTTCTCCATCCAATCCTTGTTGCCGGGCTCTCCGAACCACCAGCTCGGCACCCGCAGCGTGACCGGCTCGGCGGAGGCGGCCATTGGAACCGATGCCAGCAGGGCGGCGGCCGCCCCGGCGAGTATCCCCTTTCGAATGGTGGACAAGACTTTCATAGAACTTCCCTTTCCCTCTGATCGCAGTTGCAGGACGTCGCGTTCAATCGGGACCAGTTCTCTGGCTTCTTGCTTTTGGAGGTCGCGCCTCGATCGTTTCAGGCATGCGCCAGACTTCGCCCTGCCGGTGGGCAGGGCGGTCGTCCGATGGCCGGAAGCTTTGGGTCAGCGGCGGCCGGAGCCGCCGCCTGTCGTCAGTGACGGACCCGATGCAGCGACAGCAGGAATTCCGTCAGCTCGTTCAGGCTCATCGCGCTCTTCGGCGTGTCGAGCGCGATCTCGCCGCGGTCGAGCACGATCAGCCGGTCGGCCACCTCGTGCACGTTGGCGAGCGTGTGTTCGATGTAGATGCAGGAG
>JAFKJZ010000022.1:0-2737 GCA_017305815.1 Hyphomicrobiales bacterium | reverse complement strand
TTCCTTGATGGCCAGCGCCACCGTGGGTTCGTCCAGGATGATCAGGTCGCTGTCGAAATGCATGGCGCGGCCGATGGCGACGCCCTGCCGCTCGCCGCCCGACAGCTTGCCGACGGTCGAGTCGACGCTGATGCCGCGCGAGCGAAAGCCGATGGTCGACTTCATGATCTGCTCGGCGATCCGCTTCTCCGCCTTCACGTCGATGAAGCCGAAGCGGTTGGTGATCGGTCGCCCGACGAAGAAGTTGCGCCAGAGCGGCTGCTTCTCGCCCAGCGACTTGTCCTGGTAGACGGTCTCGATGCGGAGTTCCTGGGCCTGCCGGACGGAATGCCCGCCAGCCTCCACTTCCTTGCCCTTGATGAAGAGCTTGCCGGCGGTCGGCGCCTCGACGCCCGTCATCACCTTGATGAGCGTCGATTTGCCGGCGCCGTTGTCGCCGATCAGGCCGACGATCTCGTTGCGTCCGATCGTCAGGTTCACGTTCTTGAGGCTTTCAACCTTGCCGTAGTGCTTCTGGATGTTGACCATCCGCACCAGATCGGTCGCGCCGTGTTCGGCCTGCATGCTCGTCATCTCCTAATGGGGTGCGGGTTCGCTGAGAGGCCTCAGCGAACGCCTTCCTCGACCAGCGGGGCGATCGCGTCGACATTGTCCTTGGTGACGACGCCGCCGCCGGTGTTCAGCATCAGGCCGGCGAGGCCGTAGCGCTTCTGCAGCACGGCTGCGACGACCGGCATGAAGCCCTGGAGGTAGGGCTGCTGGTCGACGACGACGGTGACGTAGCCCTTCTTGAGTCCGTCGATCGAGGCGGGCGAGATGTCGTAGCCGCCGGTGATGATCGAGCCCGGAGCCTTGCCGGCGGCGTCGAGCACCTTGGCGAGGATGGCGGTGATGCCGCCATGGCCGGGAACGGCGATCGCCTTCACGTCCGGGTGGCTTTCCAGGTAGGAGGCGAGCACCGGCACGGCGAGCGAGGGATCCTGCACCGCTTCGTTCGACCACTGCAGCTTGTCGTAGGCGACGCCGGCCTTATCGAATTCCTCGATCGTGCCGCGCGAGATGTCGGCATGGGCGGTCTGCTCGAAGGTGCCGTAGATCACGGCCTTGTCGCCCTTCTGCAGGCCGGCGGCGACCATCTTCTCGCCGAGCACGCGACCGGCTTCATAGTTGTCGAGGCCGAAATAGCTCAGATCCGTGCCGGGCAGGCGGGTATTGTTGGTGACGACGACGATGCCGGACGCCTTGGCCTCGTCGAGGAAGCGCTTCATCGAGTCGGTGCCGGAATGGCCCATGACGATGATCGCGTCGGGCTGGGAGGCGAGGGCCTGGTTGGCCTGCTCCAGCATCTTCTGCTGATCCCAGCCGGCATATTGCGGCATCAGCTTGACCTTGAGCATGTCGGCCGCCGCCTTGGCGCCGAGCTCGCGCGCCAGCGTGGTCGGGTCGCCGGAATTGCCGCCCATCTGGAAGTAGATGGTCATGCCCTCGCCGGTCAGCGCCGGTTCGGCCATTGCCGCGCCGGACATCAGGCCGGTCATGCCGAGGGCGGCGGCGGCCCCGAAGAGGAAACGTCTCGTGATCATGTTGTGGTCCCTATGTCTGTCAGGTGTTGTTTTCTTTTGTGCAAACGCGTCGAGGCGGTTTCGCCTCAACGTCTCAAGCGCATGCGGATCTTCTTGAAGAGCGGCACGCGATCGGGATCTTCGAGCGCCATGTTGAGCGTGACCGAAACGAGGAAAACGACGCCGATCAGGAAGCGGGTCCAGAAGCCCTGCACGCCGCTGGCGACCAGGCCGGCCTCGATGATGGCGACGATCAGCGCGCCGACGACCGTGCCGACGATCGTGCCGGCGCCGCCGAAGATGGACGTGCCGCCGATGAACACGCTGGCGACGACGATCAGCAGGTAGCCCATGCCCTGCGAGGAGAAGTAGGTGGTCGTCTCGAGCGTCAGCAGAATGCCGGCGAAGGCGGAAAGCAGGCCCATCAGCGTGAAGATCTTGAGCTTCTCGCGGTCGACCCGGATGCCGACGACATGGGCGACGCGGGCGTTGTCGCCGATGAAGAGGACGTTCTCGCCGAAGCGGTGGCGGTTCAGGATGAACCACAGGAAGACCGCGACCGCGAGCGCCCAGAGCGCCTGTACCGGCAATACGCCGATCCGTCCGGCGAACACCGAATGGATGGCGGTGTCGGTGATCGAAGGCACGGCGACGGTGAGGCCGTTCGAGACGATCGTCACCAGGCCGCCATAGAGGAAAAGCGTGGCCAGCGTCGTGATCATCGACGGAATGCCGAGCTGCGTGACGATCACCCCGTTGATGAAGCCGAGGATGACGCCGACCAGCAGCGCCGCGCCGAAGGCGAGCCAGGTCAGCTCGTAGTTCTTGAACAGGATGGCGAAGACATAGCTGGAAAAGGCGACGATCGAGGGGAAGGAGAGATCCATCTCTCCCGCCACGACGACGAAGGTGAGGCCGAGCGCCAGGATCATCGGCGGCGGCACGTTCGCGAGGAACGTCATGTAGATGCGGTAGCCGAGGAAGGTCTGCGGCGCCGTGATCATGAAGATGCCGATCAGCAGCGCGAAGACCGCGAGAATGGCCATGCCCTCGACGGCGAAGATGCGCCGGCTGAGGGAAAGCCGCAGGCCTGCGGCTGACGTGTCGTTCGAAGCTTGCATGGCCATGGTCTTCTTCCTCTTAGAGGACGCCGTGGCGGGCGTAGACGTCGCGCA
>JAFKJZ010000021.1 GCA_017305815.1 Hyphomicrobiales bacterium | reverse complement strand
CTTTCGTCACACGGACCTGAACCGTGCGCGTCTACCAATTCCGCCATCTGGGCGCGGACGGATGAATAAGGGGACCCCGTTGCCTTGTCAATCACGACACGATGCGATCGTCCGGGATTATTCGGGGCTGGGGAAAACTCCGAGCCGCCTAAGCCGATCCGCCCCGGAAGGCATCTGCTTCCGCTCGCCATCCCCTGCGCGCGGACCTCTGGCGGCGTGTCTAGATCCCCGAAAATGCGAAAGCCTTCCATCATCCGCGGCGGGATCGATGAAAGGCTTCGGGTGGATGGATCCACGCCTTCCGGGCGCGGATCGCTGTCGGCCGCGCTGGAACGTGGCCTCAGACGGCGTAGCCGGATTGCCTCGCCAGATCGACCAGCGAGGTCGAGGGGCGCGGCCCCATATGGTTGATCACCTCGCCGGCCGCGAGCGAGCCGAGGGCCGCCGCCGTCTTCAGATCGAGGCCCTTGGCGACGGCGTAGAGGAAACCCGACGCATAGAGGTCGCCGGCGCCGGTGGTGTCGATGACGTTCTCGACCGTCGTCGCCGGCACGTGCTCGATGCCGTCCTTTGTGACGACATAGGAGCCTTCGGCGCCGACCGTGACGGTGGCGATGCGGCAATCCTGTCGCAGCGCCTTCAGCGCCGTGTTGAAGCTCGACGTCTCGTAGAACGACTTCAGCTCGACCTCGTTGGCGAACAGGATGTCGATCGTGCCGTCGCGCAGCAGGCGCATGAAGTCGCCGCGGAAGCGATCGACGCAGAAGGCGTCGGAAAGCGTCAGCGACACCTGGCGACCGGCCTTGTGGGCGATGTCGGCCGCCTTGAAGAAGGCGTCGC
Organism: Hyphomicrobiales bacterium; assembly: GCA_017305815.1. Lineage (GTDB taxonomy): Bacteria > Pseudomonadota > Alphaproteobacteria > Rhizobiales > Kaistiaceae > Kaistia > Kaistia nematophila. The sequence goes on along the minus strand of JAFKJZ010000021.1, from coordinate 2,707 downwards.
GCGCCGTCGGCGCATCCCAGAGGAAGCCCTCGAAATAGGTGATCTTGGTATCGGCGAACAGCACCGGGTCGATGTCGTCCGGCGTCAGCGCGTGGCAGGCGCCGAGATAGGTATTCATCGTCCGCTCGCCGTCCGGCGTGACGAAGATCATGCAGCGCGCCGTGGGGGCGCCGCCGACCAGCGGCGCCACGTCGAAGGTGGCGCCGATCGAGCGCATGTCGTGACCGTAGATGGCGCCGAGCTCGTCATCGGCGACCTTGCCGACGAAGGCGGTCTTGCCGCCGAGCGAGGCGACGCCGGCGACGGTGTTGCCGGCCGAACCGCCGGATGCCTCGATCGCCGGGCCCATGGCGTCGTAGAGCCGCTTCGACTCGGTCATGTCGACCAGCCGCATCGAACCCTTGACCAGTTGCTGCTCGACCAGGAAATCGTCCTCCGCCCGCGCCAGAATGTCGACGATCGCGTTACCGATCCCGAGAACGTCGTAGCGGGCTTCCGTCATGAGAATTTCCTGATAGGGCAAGCGGCCGGTCGGCCGGCGGAAAGGGGTGACGGAGCCGGACTATACAGCCGGTCGTTCGCCGTGCAACCACCGAGGCCGCCCGGCGGAACCGCGCTTTTTGCATGGCGCCGCGCCGATGTCGCGAGAGCGACACAAATAGGCAGCACAGAGACGCCCGCCGACCGTTCGGTCGGCCCGCATGCCAGGTGTCGCGGCACCTTCGCCTACAGAAATGAGTCGCAGGATGAACCAGACCGTCGGAGACCAGGCGAGCCGCCCCATCGCGGTGATCGTCGAGCGCGAGGGGCTGGGCGACGTCATCCTGAAGCTGCCGCTTCTGCGCGCCATCCGTCATGCGAGGCCCGACCGCGAGATCTGGTGGATCTCGGCGCACGACACCGCCATGCAGACCGCCGTGCTGCCCTATGTCGAGGGCGGGATCGCCAGGGTGATGGCGGAGCTTGATTTCACCGAGCCGCTTCTGCAGGGCATGCGCACGCTGAAGACGCTGCCGCCCTTCAGCGCCGTGTTCGACACTCGAACCCGCGTCGCCAGCGTGCTCGCGGCCCGGCTGGTGCTCCGCTACGACGAGTATTACGCCTGCCTGCCCGGGCTGAACCGCCGCGTCGGCGCGCCCTGGTGGGACCGGCGCCGGCCGAAGCATATCGGCGAGCGGGCGCTCAATCTTGCCTACCAGGCCTTCGATCCTGTCGATGCCAGCGGCCGGATTGCCGCCAGCGCCGGGGCGGAGGCCCTTGCGGCGACGATCCTGCCGCCTTCGGAGCCGTGGATCGGCTTCGCCTTCGGCAGCAACAAGGTCTGGAAGAACTGGCCGCTCGAGCGCTTCGTCGCGCTGGCGCGGGAGTTGCGATCGCTCGGCTACAGGCCGGTGCTGCTCGCGGGCCCGGACGAGCGTGCGGCGTTGCCGGTGCTCGCCGGTAGCGCGCCCGACGTCGATGTCGTCGACATGACGGCGATGATGATCGACGCGCCGCGCGGAAAGCTCGACGCGCCGCTGGCGCTGGCGCCGTCGCTGAAGCTGCTGGTGGCGAATGATTGCGGCCTCGGCCATCTGTTCGGCGCGGCCGGCGTGCCGGTGGTCAGCCTGTTCGGGCCGACGCGGCCGGAGCGCTGGGCGCCGAACGCGCCCGCCTCGCGCATCGTTTCGGCGCAGGATTTCGGCGGCGAGGCGATGACCGACATCCCGCTCGCGGCGGTCGTCGCGGCGACGCTCGACTTCGCCCGCGAACTGGGCGTCCGCCCCGCCGGCTGAGTTGCCTTGCGGCTTCGTGGCCCGCATCCTATCTGCCAGCGTCCATCTGGGAGAACGTCCATGCTTGCGGCCGCCTGGCTCGCCTTGACCGATATCGGAACGCCGCCCTTCCGCGCCGTGCTGTGGAAGACGCTGGGCCTGACCTTCGTGTTCCTGATCGGCATCTGGTTCGGCCTGCAGGCGTTGGTCGTGCATTTCGCCGATTGGCCGAGCCAGCCCTGGATCAACACCTCGGTCGCCATCGTCACCGGCTTCGGGCTGGTCGTCGGCTTGGGCTTCCTGATCGCTCCGGTTTCGGCGCTGATGGCGGGGCTGTTCTCCGACGACATCGCGGCGGTCGTCGAGGCCACGCACTACCCGCAGGATCCGCCCGGCCAGGGACTTTCCTTCGTCGACAGCGTCGTGTCGACGCTCGGCTTTACCGCGACGGTGATCCTGGTCAACATCGTCTGCCTGATCCTGCTGCTGGTGCCGGGCGTCAATCTCGTCGCCTTCTTCCTCGGCAACGGCTACCTGCTCGGTCGCGAATTCTTCGAGGCGGCGGCGTCGCGGTTCCGTCCGGTCGAGGCGGCCCGCCAGCTCCGCCGCGACAACGCCGTCACCGTGCTTCTCGCCGGCTTCGTCATCGCCGCCTTCCTGGCGATCCCGATCCTCAACCTTCTGACGCCGCTCTTCGCCACAGCCTTCATGACGCATGTGCACAAGCGCGTGACGGGTTCCCGTCCGCTCGAAATCTAGGCAAGATCGCCCCGGGGTTCAGGGTTCCGCGCCACGGGGACATGAGATGCTGGTCGATCTGCTGCTCGCCATTGCCCATTTCCTGCTCGTCTTCGCCATCGTCACGGTGCTGGCGATGGAGCTGCTGCTGCTGAAGCCTGGGCTTGCGGGCGCGGCGCTGGAAAAGCTGGGCCGGGTCGATGCTATCTATGGCG
>JAFKJZ010000020.1 GCA_017305815.1 Hyphomicrobiales bacterium | reverse complement strand
CGCCTTTGTCACCGACGACCGCAGCGCCACCGATACGCTGAAGCTGGGCGCGACCGACTACAACATGCGGCTCGCGATAGAGAACGGCCTGTCGCCGGAGATCGCCATCCAGTGCGTCACCATCAATCCGGCCCGCCACATGCGGCTGACGCCCTGGGTCGGCTCGATCGCGCCCGGCCGCTTCGCCGACATCGTGCTGCTGGAAGACGTCGCCGCGCTGAAGATCGCCAAGGTCTGGGCCGATGGCCGGCCGGCCTCGGAAGGCTCCAGCTTCGTCGGCGAACTGCCGAGGATCGACTGGCCGGAATGGGCGACGCGGACGGTGAAGATCGACCGCACCGTCACGGCGGCGGATTTCCGCATTCCGGCGCCGGGCGAGGGCGCTACCGCGAAGGCCGCGCTGCTGCGGCCGTTCCACTGGCATGACGACTTCATCACCATGGAGTTGCCGGTCGAGGACGGCGCGGTGCAGCGCGACTTCGAGCGCAACGTCACCAAGTTCGCCATCGTCGACCGCTTCTCCGGCGAGGCGAAGGTGTCGAAGATGTTCTGGCTCGGCACCGGTCCGCGCACGCCGGATACGGCGCTCGGCGCGACGCTCGGCCACGACAAGCACAACATCTGGGTGGTTGGCTCCTCGGACGAGGCAATGGCGCTGGTCGCCAACGAACTGGCGGCGCAGCAGGGCGGCTGGGTGCTGGTCTCCGGCGGCAAGGTCGTGGCGCGCGTCTTCTACGAGGTCGGCGGGCTGATGACAGCGCGGCCGGCCGAAGTGCTCGATGCCGAGATGCAGGCGCTCTATGTCGAGGGGGCGAAGATCGACTGGATGTACGAGCCGACCTTCTCGCCGCGCTGGTGGCCGGGCTTCCCGGAGCGGCTCTCCTTCGCCACGCTCACCTGCGCGCCCTGGCGCTGGGTGCTGGTGGCGCCGTCGCCGCTGGCGCCGGAAGGCTTCGTCAACGTGGCGACCGGCGCGACCCATCCGGTCGTCTGGTAACCATGCCGGCAGGCGGCACGATTTGAGGCTGTTAAAGCCTGCGATTTAGGCTGGCTAAAATTTGTGCTTGGATTAGAGCATTCGGCCGAATGGGCGCCTGGCCCGCAGCAGGGAAAGAGGAACGACATGTTTGAGAGACTGAAGCAGGGAATTCGCGTCGCGGCGGTTGCACTGCCGATCGCCATCGGCGGCATGTCCGTGGCCGAGGCGGACGGCCTGAAGATCGCCATGATCCTGCCGGGTCCGATCAGCGACAATGACTGGAATTCGGTCGGCTATAACGGCCTGCAGGCGGCCGCCAAGGCGCTCGGCGCCGAAGTCGCCTATTCCGAGAACGTCACCGACGCCGACGCCGAGCGCATCCTGCGCGACTATGCCTCGCGCGGCTACGGCCTCGTCTTCGCCCATTCCTTCTCGTTCGGCGACGCGGCGCTGAACGTCGCCGAGGATTTCCCGGACACCGTCTTCATGGCCGGCACGGCCAAGGAACTGGCGCCCAATCTCGGCACCTATTCCAACCCGGATTACCAGGGCGCCTATCTCGCCGGCATGCTCGGCGCGGGCGCGTCGAAGTCGAAGACGATCGGCTGGGTCGGCGGCATGCCGGCGCCGAACATGCTCGCCAACCTGCACGCCTATGAAGCCGGCGCGAAGGAGATGGTGCCGGACGCCAAGGTGCTGCACACCTTCATCGGCTCGTGGTTCGACCCGCCGAAGGCCAAGGAAGCCGCCATCGCCCAGGTCGAGCAGGGCGCCGACGTGCTCTCCGCCCAGGGCGTCGGCGTCATCGACGCGGCGCTTGCCAAGAACGTGCTGGCGCTCGGCGCCATGACCGACCAGAACCACCTCGGTCCGAAGGTCGTGCTGACCAGCGTGCTCTGGGATCTCGGCCCGCTCGTCACCGCCGTCGGCAAGGCGGTCGAGGACAAGAGCTGGAAGAGCGAGAACTGGGCCTATGGCATCGCCGAGGGCTCGGTGAAGCTCGCCGACTTCCACGGCCTCGACGCCAATGTCCCGCCGGAGGTCCTGAAGGCCGTCCAGGCGAAGTTCGACGCGATCAAGTCCGGCGCCTTCACCGTGCCGCTCGACACCTCGAACGCCGAGTAATCTTCGGGCGGCCGGGCTTACGTCCGGCCGCCACCACGCACTTGCCGTCATCCTGGGCTTGACCCGGGATCCACTAAGCCGTCGCTGACCGCGCCTAAGGCGGCGACGGTCCGGCTGCATGGATCCCTGCCTTTGCAGGGATGCCGGAGTTTTGTGGGGCCGACTCTGCCTCCCCCACGAAGACCTTTCTACGCTTCCCGTCCCACCAGACGGTGAGAGGACCGAATTGCCACCATCCTCCACGCCACTCCTCGACATGCGCGGCATCCGCGTCGTGTTCGCGTCGCTCGTCGCCACTGAGGACGGCAACCTGGTGGTCGACCGGGGCGAGATCCACGCGCTGCTCGGCGAGAACGGCGCCGGCAAGTCGACGCTGATGCGGGCGCTTGCCGGCCTGCTCGTGCCGGCGGCGGGCGAGATCCGCATCGATGGGCAGTTGGAGCCGCTCGGCTCGGCGCATGAAGCGATGCGGCTCGGCATCGGCATGGTGCACCAGCACTTCATGCTCGTGCCGACGTTGACGGTGGCGGAGAATGTCTGCCTCGGCCTCGCCTCGACCGGCCGCTTCTTCCCGGACCTGAAGACCGCCGCGGCGAAGATCCGCGACCTCGCCACGACCTATGGCCTCGATGTCGATCCGAATGCGCGCGTCGCCGATCTCTCGATCGCCGGCCAGCAGCGCGTCGAGATCCTGAAGGCGCTCTATCGCGGCGCCCGCATCCTCATCCTCGACGAGCCGACCGCCGTGCTTACGCCGCAGGAGACGGAGGGCCTGTTCCGCATCCTGCGCTCGCTGGCGGCCGAGGGCACTGCGATCCTCTTCATCAGCCACAAGCTGAACGAGGTGATGGCGCTCACCTCCGGCGTCACCGTGCTGCGGCAGGGGCGGGTGGTCGCGACGGCGAAGACGGGCGACACCGACGCGCGCGGCCTCGCGCGCATGATGGTCGGCGCCGAGATCGAGCTGCCGAAGCTGGAGGACGTTCCCTCGCTGGAAGCGGCCGGCACCGAGCCCGATGCCATGGGCAGGCCGGCGCGGGCGGCGGCGACGCCGATCCTCGCGGTCGAAAGCCTCGTCTGTCGCGATGTCCGCGGCGCGGTGCGGGTCGATGGCGCCAGCCTCGCCGTGCGGCCGGGCGAGATCGTCGGCGTCGCCGGCGTCGACGGCAATGGCCAGCAGGAACTGGCGGAGGCGATCGTCGGCCTGAGCCGCGTCGAGGCCGGCGCGATCCGGCTGATGGGCGAGGACGTGACGGCGGCCTCCGTGGCGCGCCGCATCGCGCTCGGCCTGGCGCATATCCCGGAGGACCGGCACCGCACGGCGATCGTGGGGCCGATGTCGATCGAGGACAATCTCATCCTGGAGCAGGCGGGCGAGCCGCCGCTCTCGAAGCGCGGCTGGCTCGATCGTCGCGCCATCGCCGACAATGCGCGCCGCATCACCGCCTTCGACGTGCGGGCGACCGGCGCGAGCCAGAAGGTCGGCACGCTCTCGGGCGGCAACCAGCAGAAGGTGGTGCTCGGCCGGGCGCTGTCGCGCGCGCCGAACCTCGTCGTCGCGGTGCAGCCGGTGCGCGGGCTCGATGTCGGCGCCACCGCCTTCGTGCACCGGCAATTGCTGGCGCGCCGCGCCGCCGGCGCCGGCGTCCTGCTGATCTCGACGGAGCTCGACGAGATCCTGGCGCTGTCGGACCGCATCGTCGTGATGTTCAAGGGCGCGATCATGGGCGAACTCGCCCGCGCCGACGTGACCGTGGAGAAGCTGGGCTTGATGATGGCGGGACGAACGGCATGAGCGCGGTCGAACCGATGCCCGCCTCGAGGTTCAGATTGCCGCCGGCGCTCGCCGGCAGCGTCTTCGCCGTCATCGCCGCCTTCATCGTCGGCGCGGCGCTGATCGCCGCCGTCGGCGTCAATCCGTTGACCGCCTATTCGGCGCTTTTCGAGGCGGCGCTCGGCAGCCGCAACGGACTGGCCGAGACGCTGCTGCGCACCGTGCCGCTTTCGCTCTGCGGCCTCGGCATCGCGCTCGCCTTTCGCGCCGGCGTGTTCAATGTCGGCGCCGAGGGCCAGCTCTTCCTCGGCGGCACGGCGGCGGCCGCGATGGGTGTCGCTGGGGCTGGGCTTCCGAGCTACCTGCTGCTGCCGGCGATGGCGCTTGCCGCCATGCTGGCCGGTGCGCTCTGGTCCGGCCTCGCCGCCTGGCTCAAGCTGCGGTTTCGCGCCGACGAGCTGATCACCACGATCATGCTCAACTATGTCGCGATCCATCTCGTCGGCTTCCTGCTGCACGGGCCGCTGCGCGATCCGAACGC
>JAFKJZ010000019.1 GCA_017305815.1 Hyphomicrobiales bacterium | reverse complement strand
CGCACCCGTGAATCCGGCCTTTCGCGCCCTCGCCCCCGGCTTCAGGGTCGTCAGGCGGCAAAGAGCGTGCTACCTCCCCGACACGGGTAAGCCAGGGGTGGCTGAGATAGGAAGTTTCGGGTGCGTTCTTGCCCGGACTCGCATCTCTTGAGGTTCCCATGAATAAGCTCCTTCTCGCCGGCGCCGCCCTGGTCGCACTCACCGGCGCCGCATCGGCCGCCGATCTCACCTACGAGCCAGCCCCCGCTCCCGCCCCTGTCGTCACCGAAGCCGCCTTCGACTGGACCGGCTTCTATGTCGGTGTGCATGGCGGCGCGCTGTTCGGCGACTTCACCGGCGATCTCGATGGCTTGAGCGGCACCGGCGGCCTCGTCGGCGCGCAGGCCGGCTACAACTACCAGATCGACCATTGGGTGATCGGCGTCGAGACCGACATCGCCTATTCGTCGCTGAAGGACGTCGCCGAACTGCAGTGGCTCGGCAAGACCACGGCCCGCGCCGGTTACGCCTGGGACAACTTCCTGCTCTACGCCAAGGGCGGTGTCGCCTATGGCGACCTGAAATATGCCGACGAGAGCCAGTGGGCGGTCGGCTGGACGGCGGGTGCCGGTGTCGAATACGCCTTCACCAAGAACCTCACCGCCCGTCTCGAATACGACTATGTCGACCTCGGCAACAAGGACATCGGCAACTTCGACCCGGTCGTCAATGGCGGCGCCACGGGCCACGCGATCACGGCCGGCCTGAACTTCAAGTTCTGATCGACCCGATCCCGAATGCATGGAAAGCCCGGCCTCGCGCCGGGCTTTCTTTTTGGACGAATCTCTACTGGCGCGGGCGCTTGCCGCCCCCGCCGCGACATGCTTCACAAGGGCGCAAACCCGCAACCAAGAGCGATGGAAAGATGCCGGCCAGCCAGGACGATCTGTTCGCGTTTCTCGAAAGCCTCGGCATCGAGACGACCACCGTCACCCATCCGCCGCTCCATACGGTGGAGCAGTCGCAGGCGCTGCGCGGCACCATCGAGGGCCTGCACAGCAAGAACCTGTTCCTGAAGGACAAGAAGGGAGCGCTGTTCCTCGTCGTCGCGCAGGAGGACGCGGTGATCGACCTGAAGCGCCTGCACGAGCGCATCGGCGCCTCCGGCCGCGTCTCGTTCGGCTCGGCCGAGCTGATGCAGAGCCGGCTCGGCGTGCTGCCGGGCTCGGTGACGCCGTTCGGCGTCCTGAGCGACCAGCCGGCCAAGATCCGCGTCGTGCTCGACGCGGCGCTGGTCGAGGGCGGCCCGGTCAACTTCCATCCGCTCGTCAACACGGCGACGACAACGATCGCCGCGGAGGATCTCATGACCTTCCTGCGCGCCACCGGGCACGAGCCGCTTCTGCTCGCCTTTTCCGGGCCTTCCGGCAATCCGGATTTGTAAATCCGGGCTCGAAGCGCCATGTTCAGCCCAACATGCCGGCGCCGCGCCGGCCCCCGACGATCGAGGCAATCCGCATGAACCAGCAAAGCTTCAGCTCCGGCACGACCGCGACCCAGCCCGGCAACGGCGCCGACGCGCTGATCAAGGACACGACGACCAACAGCTTCGCCAAGGACGTGCTGGAAGAATCGCGCCGCCAGCCGGTGCTCGTCGATTTCTGGGCGCCCTGGTGCGGCCCGTGCAAGCAGCTGACGCCGGTGATCGAGAAGGTCGTGCAGGCGGCGCGCGGCACGGTTCGCCTGGTCAAGATGAACATCGACGATCACCCGCAGATCGCCGGCCAGCTCGGCATCCAGTCGATCCCGGCCGTCATCGCCTTCGTCGACGGCCGCCCGGTCGACGGCTTCATGGGCGCGCTGCCGGAAGGCCAGATCAAGGAATTCATCGAGCGCGTGGCCGGCCCCGCCGGCGGCGCCGAGATCGAAGCGGCGCTGGCCGAGGCGGACGGCCTCGTCGAGCAGGGCCAGTTCGCCCAGGCGGCCGAGCTCTTCGCCGCGATCCTCGCCGCCGAGCCGGACACCTTCAAGGCGCTGGTCGGCCTCGCCCGCTGCGATGTCGCGACCGGCAATATCGACGCGGCGCGCGAACTGCTCGATTCGCTGCCCGACGACAAGGCCAGAGATCCCGGCGTCAGCGCCATCCGCGCCCAGATCGCGCTCGCCGACCAGGCCGCCGATCTCGGCGAAGAGGGCGAATTGCGCGCCCGCATCGAGGGCAATCCGAAGGATTTCGACGCCCGCTTCGACCTCGCCCTGCTGCTCAACGCCAAGGACCAGCGCGAAGACGCCGCCGACCAGCTTCTTGACATCTTCCGCATGAACCGCAGTTGGGAAGAGGACAAGGCCCGCAAGCAGCTCGTGCAGTTCTTCGAGGCCTGGGGGCCGACCGACGAGGCGACCCTCTATGGTCGTCGCCGGCTTTCTTCCCTTCTCTTCGCGTAAGGCGCTGTTCGCATGCAGGCAGGCAATGCCACCTATGAAGGTCCGGACGATCTGCCTGGCCTGATTCCGGTCTTCCCGCTCCCCGAAGCGCTGCTCCTGCCGCGCGGCCAGATGCCCCTCAACATCTTCGAGCCCCGCTACATGGCGATGGTCGACCACGCCATGGCCGGCGACCGCATCATCGGCATGGTGCAGCCGATGACGGTGACCGAGGACGGCGAAGAGGCGGCAGAGCTGTTCGCCGTCGGCTGCGCCGGCCGCATCACCTCCTATTCGGAGACGGGCGATGGCCGCTACATGATCTGCCTGACCGGCATCAGCCGATTCCGCATCCTGGAGGAGGTGGAGCCGGAATCGGGCTTTCGTCGCTGCCGCGTCTCGGCCGCCGACTTCCCGTCGGATTTCGTCGAGGACGCCGGTTCCGAGACGGTCGACCGCGGCCACCTGCTCGACACGTTCCGCCTCTATCTCGACGCCAACCAGCTCGAGGCCGATTGGGACAGCATCGAGAAGGCGTCGAACGAGACGCTGGTCAACGCGCTGTCGATGATGAGCCCCTATGGCATGGCCGAGAAGCAGGCGCTGCTCGAGGCGCCGGACCTGCGCACCCGCGCCGAGACGCTGATCGCGCTCACCGAGATCTCGCTGGCGCGGCGCGGCGACGGCACCGCCAACTCGCAGCTGCAATAGGAGCGGACCATGGTCCATGTCGAGCGCCCGGCCAGCCGGATCGACGCCAAGCTCTTGGAGCTGCTCGTCTGTCCGCTGACGAAGACGACGCTCGAATATGACGCCGAGCGCCAGGAACTGGTGAGCCGCGCCGCGCGGCTCGCCTACCCGATCCGCGACGGCATCCCGATCCTGCTGCCGGACGAAGCCCGACCGTTCTGAGGCGGCCTAGCCTCGACGAGGTGAGCTTCCTTCACCTCTCCCTGAGGGAGAGGTCGACGGCCACAGGCCGGCGGGTGAGGGGTTCAGTCCTCACCGGAGGGGCCGTCCCCCCTCACCCGGAGCTTCGCTCCGACCTCTCCCCATGGGAGAGGTAAGGAAGCGCAGCGAGGGTTCCCTCAGATCGCCTCGCCGCGCAGCAGGCGCGGGCCGGCCTGGCCGACATTGGAGGCGGCGCCGATAAAACTGTC
>JAFKJZ010000018.1 GCA_017305815.1 Hyphomicrobiales bacterium | reverse complement strand
CGGCCAGGTCGGCATTGGCAAGCGGCTGAACGACAAGGTCTATATCGGTGTGCAGCAGGGCACGTCGCCGGATTCGAGCAAGGTCACGGTCGATGTCGACCTGACCCGCAACATCCGCATCCAGGGCGCCGCCGGCGCCGACGGCTCCAACGAGGTCGGCATCGGCGCGCAGTGGGATTATTGATGGCGGGTTCTTCCGCCGTCATTCCACCCTCCGCCGTCATCCCCGCGCAGGCGGGGATCCATGCCGCCGCCGCGTCGGGAGGCCCTCGCGGCCCACGCTCCGGCTGAATGGATCCCGACTCGGGGGCCGGGATGACGCAGAGCGCGTGGCTGGTTGCCGCCGCTTGATGCGGCCTGCGACGCGTCGCCTCCAGGGGCTCCGCCATCATCCTGAGGCGCTTCGCGCAGCGAAGCCTCGAAGGAGAAACCAGCGGAGCTCCTTCCAAGGCGGGTCGCCGGTGCTCCCTGGACCCTCCTTCCAGGCCCGGCTGCGCCGGGCGCCTCAGGATGATGGTCGCGTCTCGGAATAGCGGTCCGGAGAAGGGGCCCTCACCCCGGGAACAGCGTCAGGCCGCCGTCGACGCGGATCACCTGGCCGTTGATGAACTTCGAGCCATTGCCGGCGAGGAAGGCGACGGCGTCGGCGATCTCGGACGGCTCGGCGTAGCGGTTGAACGACTTGCCGGAGGAATCCATCTTGGCGGGGTCGACGACGCGGGTCGCCTGGAAGCGGGCCGACTTGGTCGGGCCGGGGCTGACGGCGTTGATGCGCACGCCTTCCTCGTAGAGCTCCTTGGCGAGGCAGCGCGTGTAGTGCACGACGGCCGCCTTCAGCGTCGAATAGACCACCTCCGGCGAACAGCCCATATGAGCCGCCGCCGAGGCGATGTTGATGACCGAGCCGCTGCCCGCGGCTACCATCGGCGGCACGAAGGCCTGGCAGACCAGCATCGTGCCGATCAGATTGTTGTTGGTGAGGACGGTGATGTCCTCGAACGAGATGTGGAGCGCGTCGTTCGGCTTCGGCTTGTTGCCGGAAGCGCCGATGTCGCCGCCGGCGCAGTTGACCAGCACGTTGACCGTGCCGAGCTTGGCCTCGATCTCGGCCTTCATCTTCTGCACGGCGGCCGGGTCGCCGATATTGCCGGTGACGGCGACGGTGCGCACGCCGTGCTTGGCGATCTGTTCCGCCACCTCGCCGAGGTCCTTCGCCTCGCCATACTTGGCCGGTCCCGTCCATTCGAGGTCGTGGATGGCGACGTCGGCGCCGAGGCTCGCCAGCTTCTCGGCCATGGTGCGGCCGAGGCCGCGGCCCGAGCCGGTGACGAAGATGACCTTGCCGGAGAGTTCTCTGCTTGTTTCCTGGCTCATTCGCGAGCTCCTTCTGGATCTTGTGTTCGAAGTGACGAGTTGGAAATCGGTCAGCGCATGACGCCGAGGGCCTGCATGTTGGCGACGCTCCTGCGGATCATGTCGAGCTCGTACTGGACCAGCGCGCCGTCCTCGCCGCGCTCCCAGGGGGTGCGGTAGTCGGCGTCGTCGGGAAGCCGGTTGCGTCGCGCCGCCTGCAGGCAGGCGGCGAGCGAGCGGGCCGAGCGCGGCGGATAGCCGTTCCACCAGTCCGCCGTCAGCAGCCGCACATGGCGGACGTCGAGCGCGCCCGGCTCCAGCACGGCGGTCAGCTTCGGATGATGCTCGGCCAGGATCGCCAGCACCTCGGCGAACGGCACGACACCGTCGCCAATCGCGCAGCGGACGAGGCGAAAGCCCTCGTCGGTGAACTGGACGTTGTAGTCCTTGAGATGGACGTGCCGGACCCAGGGCGCGATGCGGCGGGTGAAGTCGAGCGGAGCCTCGCCGACCGGCAGCGTGTTGCCGGTGTCGTAGCAGAGCCCGACGCCGCCCTCGACCTCCTCGCAGAAGCCGACCAACTCGTCGCTGGTGAAATCCTGGTGGTTCTCGATCACCAGCGTCCGGCCCTCGGCCGCCGCCCGCGGCGCATAGATCGCGAGCGCGGCATGCACGCCGCGCACCAGCTCGTGCCATTTGTCGCCCCAGGCGTTGCGGTCGCCGCACAGCACCGAGGTCAGGCAGACGCGGATCAGCTTGGCGTCCAGCCGCTCGGCCGAGCGGAAGGCGCTGTCGAGCGGCCCCTGGTTCAGCCCGCTGCTGATCACCGGCGTCATGCCGAGCGCCGCCAACCGGGCTCTGAGGGCCTGCACACCCGCATCATCCAGCGCCGCGATCCACGGCTCGAAGATCTCCAGCGTCTTCGCGCCCAGTTCCTCGGCCAGCTCGATGAAGCCCTCGAGCCCGCGCCCGTCCGGATTGGCGCGCGGCGTGCCGTGTCCCTGCAGGCCGAGATAATAGGTCAAACCATAGGGATTCAGTCCGACTTGCAGCATGGCGCTTCCGATCCGGCGATGGGGGAGAAGGGGCGTGGCCGTCAGATCAGGCCGCCGTCGACGATGATGGATTGCTTGGTGATCATCCGGCTGTCGTCGGCGCCGAGGAACAGCACGGTGCGGGCGATCTCCTCGCCCAGCAGCACGGTGCGGATGCATTGGCGGCTGACCAGCGCATCGACGCTTTCCGGCGTCTTGTACCAGAGCGCATATTGCTTCTCGGTCATCACCGCGCCGGGTTCGATCGCGTTGACGCGGATGTTGTCGGCGCCGAAGGCGCGCGCCAGGCTGCGCGTCAGGCCGAGCACGGCCGCCTTGGCGGTGGTGTAGGCCGGCATGTTCGGCGCGCCGCCGCGCCAGGCGATCGACGAGAAGTTGATGATCGAGCCATAGCCGAGCGCCCGCATCTGCGGCCGCACCGCCTGCGCGGTGAAGAATTGCGGGCGCAGATTGATCGACTGCGCCCAGTCCCAGTATTCCTCCGTCACGGCGTCGATCTCGTGCCGGTCGTCATTCGCCGCGTTGTTGACGAGGACGCCGATCGGCCCGAGCCTGCGCCCGACCTCGGCGACCGCCGCCTGGGTCGCGCCGATGTCGGCGAGGTCGCAGCTGAGGAAGAGCGGCTTGTGCGCCGCGCCGCCGAGTTCGTCGGCGAGCGCGCGGCCCGCCTCCTCCTGGATGTCGACGAAGGCGACCCTGGCGCCGGTTCCGGCAAAGGCGCGGACGATGTCGGCGCCGATGCCGGAGGCCCCGCCGGTGACGAAGACGACGCGCCCGGAAAGGCTGGGGTAATTCGCGAAGGTCATGGAAGGCTGGCTCGTCGGAAGCTTCTGGTCAGATGCGGTTCTTGTCAGATCAGAGTCTTGGTGGCCGGGTCGAACAGGCAGGCATGCGACATGTCGATGCCGAGCGTGATCGTCTCGCCCATGCGCGGCGCCTCGTCGGGGTCGAACCGGCCGACCACCTCCAGTTCGCCGAAGCGCATGAAGCCGATCGTCTCGGCGCCGGTCGGCTCGACCATCTCGACGGGGGCATCGACCTTGGCGACCGACGGCTTGGAAGACTTCAGCTCCGGCGAATAGCGGAAGATGTGTTCGGGGCGGACGCCGAGGATGACGTTGCGGCCGGCGATCCGTCCGGCAACGCCCTGAAGGCGACGGCCGGCCTGCCGTCCGCGTCGGTGGTGATCTCGGCCGGGATGAAGTTCATGGCGGGCTAGCCCATGAAGCCGGCGACGAACATGTTGGCCGGCCGGTCATAGACAGCCTGCGGCTCGTCGAACTGCTGCACCTGGCCCTGGTGCATGACGGCGATGCGCGAGGCGAGCGTCATCGCCTCGACCTGGTCGTGCGTGACATAGATCGTCGTCTTGCCGACGCGGTGGTGCAGCTTCTTGATCTCGGTGCGCATGTCGACGCGCAGCTTGGCGTCGAGGTTGGAGAGCGGCTCGTCGAACAGGAACAGCTTCGGGTCGCGGACCAAGGCGCGGCCCATGGCGACGCGCTGGCGCTGGCCGCCGGAAAGCTGGCCCGGCTTGCGGTTCAGGAGCGGCTCGATCTGCAGCAGCGCCGCGACCCGCTTCACCGCCTCGTCGCGCTGCGGCTTCGGCACGCCGCGGCTCTCCATGCCGAAGGTGATGTTCTCCCGCACGGTCATGGTCGGATAGAGCGCGTAGGACTGGAACACCATGGCGATGTCGCGGTCCTTCGGCGCCACCGAATTGACCAGCCGCTCGCCGATGCGGATCTCGCCGCTCGAGACGGTCTCCAGCCCGGCGATCATGGCGAGCAGGGTCGACTTGCCGCATCCGGACGGGCCGACCAGCGCGATGAACTCGCCCGCCTTGGCCTCGATGTTGATGCCCTTCAGGACTTCCACGGCCCCGAAGTTCTTGCGCAGGTTGCGGATGGTCAGGGACGACATGCTGGCCTCACTTGATTGCGCCTTGGGTCAGGCCACGGACGAAATATTTGCCGCCGAAGAAGTAGACGAGCAGCGGCGGCAGGGCGCCGATCAGAACGGCGGCGCTCATCACGTCATAGGCGCGGACATTGGTGCCGCTCGCCGTCAGCGCGACGAGGGCGGCGGTGATCGGCTGTTCGCGGCCGGAGGTGAAGACGACGCCGAAGAGATATTCGTTCCAGATGCCGGTGAACTGCCAGATCACGGTGACGATCAGGATCGGCGGCGACAGCGGCAGGATGATCTTGCGGAAGATCCGCCAGAAGCCGGCGCCGTCGATGCGCGCCGCCTTGATCAGGTCGTCCGGGATCGAGACGTAGTAGTTGCGGCAGAACAGGGTGGTGAACGAGATGCCCTGGATGACGTGGACCAGGATCAGCCCGTAGGTCGAGTTGGTCAGGCCGAGCTTGCCGAGGATGAAGGCCCAGGGCATCAGCGCGATCTGGCCGGGCATGAACACGCCGAGCAGCATCAGCGTGAACAAAGTCTCCGAACCGCGAAAACGCCATTTCGACAGCACGTAGCCGTTGAGCGCGCCGAGCGCCGTCGACAGGATCGTCGCCGGCACCGCCATCCAGAGCGAGTTCAGGAAGTTGCGCCGCATGCCCTCGCAGGTGCCGCCGATGCAATAGGTGCTCCAGGCGTCGGCCCAGGCGGTCAGCTGGAAGCTGCGCGGGAAGGCGATCAGGCCGTTCTGCGCGATCTCGGGCTGCTCGCGGAACGAGTTGAAGACGAGGATGACCAGCGGCGCCAGGTAGATCAGGGCGAAGAAGGTCAGGAGCGCGTAGATGATGGTGCGGCTGACGAAGTGCCGGCGGCCGGCGATCGCCGCCTCGCGGTCATGCACCGCGGCGATGGTGGCGTCAGTCATGGCGGCTCTCCTTGCGGCGGCGCCAGACGACGTAGAGCGAGTAGGGCACCAGCACCACCGCCAGCGCCGCCAGCATCATCATCGCCGCCGCCGCGCCTTCGCCGATCTGGCCGCGCTGGAACATCAGGTCGTAGACATAGATGGCCGGGAAGGTGGTCGAGATGCCGGGGCCGCCGCGCGTCAGCGCCGCGACGAGATCGAAGGTCTTGATGGCGAACTGGATCTGGATCACCGCCACCGCCAGGAAGATCGGCGCGATCACCGGCAGGATCACCTTGCGATAGGTGCGGAAGGTCGAGGCGCCGTCGATCTGCGCCGCCTTAACGAGGTCGGGATCGACCGATCGGAGGCCGGCGAGGAAGAGCGCCATGGCGAAGCCGGAGCTCTGCCAGATGCCGGTGATGATGATGGCGTAGATCGCCGTGTTGCGGTCGGAGGCGAGGGCGAAGTTGAAATCGGTCCAGCCGAGGCTGCGGACCAGCATCTGGATGCCGTCGACGGGATTGTAGAGCCAGCTCCAGACCGTGCCGGTGACGATGAACGAGACGGCGAGCGGATAGAGGAAGATCGTCCGCCACATCGCCTCGCCGCGCACGCGCTGGTCGATCAGGATGGCGAGCAGCAGGCCGATGGCCATGGCGCCGACGATGTAGAAGGCGGAGAACAGGAACAGGTTGCTGTAGGCGATGTTCCAGCGCCGGTTGCTCCACAGCGCGGCATAGTTGTTGAGGCCGACGAAATCGTAGCTCGGCAGCAAGGACGAGTTGGACAGCGAGATGTACAGCGTCCAGAGCGTGAAGACGAAGATGTAGACGAAGGACGCCGCGAGAGACGGCACGAGTACAAGTACGGGCGAAGCCTTGGTCAGGCGCTCGCGCCATGTCGGCCCGACCTGGCCGCCATCCACTTCTGCTGTCGACATTGCTGACCCTGCCAATCGGAACGAAGGGGCCGGGCGCGCCGCCATGGCGCCGCGCCCGGAGACGGG
>JAFKJZ010000017.1 GCA_017305815.1 Hyphomicrobiales bacterium | reverse complement strand
GGCGTCCATATCCACCCGACCGTGTCGGAGCTCCTGCCGACCATGCTGGCCGAATTCCGGCCCGCCTGACGCTGCAGCCGGCGGCCTTTCCAGCGGTTGCATAAATCGCGTCTTGCGAACGCACGGTGGTGGCGTGACGGCGCATGTATGGTAAATGTTAAGGATAGTCTCATAGAGACAGGAGCGTAGTGGCCGCGTAGCGTACCGGCGATGTGTAGGGTGCAATACCGTTGACAGTCTCTCCTTTCTCGCCGCGCGGGAAGCGCATGCGGCGCGGGTTGCACCGGACCCTGGCCTCGACGCTCGTTCTCGTCCTGGTCGGCTCCAGCGCCGGCTACGCGCAGGAGAGCGGCTTCTTCGACGGCATCCGTTCCTTCTTCGGCAAGACCAAGGAAGAGCCGGTCGCCGACGCGGTTCCCTACAAGCCGACCGTCAACGTCATCGACGCGCCGCGCGCGCTGCGCAAGGCGGTCACGGCCGCCTCCAACCTCCAGTCGATGCGGAAGTCGCCGCCGTCCGGCGCCGCCGGCCTGCTCCGTCGCGCCCGCGCCGACATCGACCAGATCACCGCCGCGCTCTACGCCAATGGCTACTATGCCGGCACCATCCACATCACCATCGCCGGCCGTGAGCTCGACGCGCCCGACATCTTGCAGGCGATCGAGGCGGCCCGCCCGGCCGGACCCGTTCCCGTCCAGGTCGACGTCACGCCCGGCCCGCTGTTCCATTTCGGCGAGATCACGCTGGTCGACGCCGACCATCACCGGCCGCTGGCGATGGCGCCGACGCTGAAGAGCCTGCGCATCCTGCCCGGCGAAGAGGCGAAGTCGACCACCATCCTCGACGCCGAGGGCCGGATCACCGACTTTTATCGCAAGGAAGGCCACGCCTTCGCCAAGGTGGTCGACAAGGACGTCGTCGCCGACCACGCCAGCAACCTGGTCAATGTCACCTATGTCGTCAGCCCCGGCCCGGCGGTCGCCTTCGGCCAGGTCACGGTTTCCGGAACCGAGAAGGTCCGACCCTCCTTCGTGCAGGAGCGGGTGCGCATCATTCCGGGCGAGATGTTCTCGCCGCAGCGCCTTGCCGACACGCGAAAGTCCCTGCTGAAATACGAGGCCTTCTCCGGTGTTCGCATCCGCGAGGGCGACAAGCTCGACGCCAATGGCCGCCTGCCGGTCGATGTCGAGGTGACCGAGCGCAAGCCGCGCTATGTCGGCTTCGGCGCCAAATACTCCTCGACCGACGGTTCGTCGATCAACGCCTTCTGGGGCCATCGCAACCTGTTCGGCGGCGCCGAGACCCTGCGTCTTGATGGTCAGGTTTCGTGGTTTGGCGGCAATTCCAGCGCCGTGCCGGATGCCAATCCGCTCGGCTACCGTTTCGCCGCGACCTTCGGCAAGCCCGGCATCCTGACGCCGATCGACGACCTCGTCGCCCAGGCGGCGGTGCTGCGCGAGGTGACCGACGCCTACGTCCGCGAGGCGGCGACGCTAACCGCCGGCGTGCGCCGCAATTACACCGACCAGTTCTCTGTGCAGGTCGGTCTCGATCTCGAGCAGTCGCACACGCAGGATTCGACCGGCACGCGCGACGACACCATCGTCGGCATACCGATCGACGTCGCCTACGACACCACCGACAATGCGCTCGATCCCTCCAAGGGCATCCGCGCCTCCGGTACGTTCGAGCCCTTCGCCTATCTCGGCCAGGCCAGCGCCGGGCCTATGATGTTCAAGGGCTCGCTCTCGGCCTATCGCGCCTTCGACGAGGACAAGCGCTACATCTTCGCCGGCAAGATCTCGGCCGGCACGATCTTCGGCGCCGACCTGCTCGACGTGCCGCCGCAGCGCCGCTTCTATGTCGGCGGCGGCGGTTCGCTGCGCGGCTACGACTATCAGTCGGCGAGCCCGCGCAACGCCCAGGGCGACATCATCGGCGGCTTGAGCTTCGTCACCGCTTCGGTCGAGGCGCGCGTCAAGGTCACCGACACCATCGGCATCGTGCCGTTCGTCGATATCGGCTCGGCGTCGGAGGGCTCGGTGCCCGACTTGAACGACCTTCGCTATTCCGCCGGTCTCGGTCTGCGCTATTATACCGGCATTGGCCCTGTCCGGCTCGATGTGGCGATCCCGCTCAATCCCGAGCCAGACGATGCCGGCTACGGCATCTATATCAGCCTTGGACAATCGTTCTGATGCCCCGCGCCCTCACCATCCTGCGCTGGTTCGGCGTCGGTTTCATAGCCGTCCTGATCACGCTCGTCGCCCTGTTCGGCTTCCTGCAGACCGGCCCCGGCCTGCGGACGCTGGAAAATTTCGGCAGCCGGCTCGCCAGCAGCGACGGCCTGACGGTCAAGATCGAGGGCCTGTCCGGCTTCGTGCCGTCCGACATGACCATTGCGCGGATCTCTGCCGCAGACGCCACCGGTCCGTTCGCCGAGGTCGAGAATCTGCATCTCGCCTGGCATCCGCTGTCGCTGCTTTCCGGCAAGGTCTCGATCGCCGATCTCGCCGCCGATCGCGTCTCCGTCTCGCGTACGCCCGTGCTGCCGCCTCCGCCGCCGAAGCCCGCCGGCAGCAGCAGCGGCATTCCGTTCATCCGCGTCGCGCTCGACCGGCTTGATATCGCCAGGATCGAGCTCGGCGAGCCGGTGCTCGGCATGGCGGCGACCCTCAATCTGCAGGCCTCGGCCCGTCTGGTCGACCCCGCGGAGGGCCTGTCGCTCGATTTCGCGGTGCTGCGCGAGGATGCGCCCGGCGAGATCAAGGGCCGCGCCCGCTACGCCCCGGGCGACGGTACGGATTCGCTCTATCTCGACGTGACGGCGAGCGAGCCGGCCGGCGGCCTGGTCGCCCGGCTGGCGCAGATCGAGGGCCTTCCGGCGCTCTCGCTCTCCGTCAAGGGCAACGCCCCGCTCGACAACTGGAATGGCAGCATCGCGCTCGACGCCGGCGCCGCCGGCCATCTCGGCGGCACGGCCGCCATCAAGCAGGTCGATAACGGCCGCCGCATCATGCTCGATCTCGCCGGCGACGTGGCCGGCCTGGTGCCGGCTACGGTGCGGCCGCTCTTCGCCGACCAGACCACGCTGATGGGCTCGGCTATCGTCGAGCCGGAGGGCCGCATTGCCATCGAAGGGTTGAATGCTACCGCTGCCGGCTTCGGCCTGGCGCTGGTCGGTAAGCTCGACACGACGGCCAAGACCGCCGATCTGAAGCTCGATCTCGTCGGCGGCGATCCCTCCCGCTTCGCCGCCTTCGCGCCCGGCGTCACCTGGTCCGGCTGGCGGCTGAACGCCGCCGTGACGGGCGCCTTCGCGACGCCTTCCGTCGATGCGACCTTGACCGCCAGCAACCTTTCCGGCGCTGGCTATGGCGCGCGCGACCTGCAGATCGTCGCCAAAACGGCGCCCGCGACCGGCGGCGGCCTCGCCTTCACGGTCGAGGGCAGCGCGGCTGGCCTGTCGGCGGAGGACTCCAAGGTTTCCGCGGCGCTCGGGCAGACGGCGAAGCTTTCGGCCGCCGGTTCCGTCGGCGATGCCGGCCCCGTGCTGACCGACGCCAAGGTGACGCTGGAAC
>JAFKJZ010000016.1 GCA_017305815.1 Hyphomicrobiales bacterium | reverse complement strand
CGCGACGAACGACAGGCCAGCGAGAAAGGCATGGCGAAGCGACATGGTCAGGTCTCCGTTCGAAGGGAACGGGGATGTCGTAGTGCGCCCATGTCTCAGCCAAGCGACACCGACATGTCGCCTCCATGACAGAAGCGACATGTCTAGCGGCGGGCCGCCCGCCGGCGGCGCTAGTAGGCGACGCCGCTCGCCGGCTTCAGCAGCGCGCCGGCCGAGTCAGCATTGTCCGACAGGGTGTTGCCGAACGCCTTGATCTGCGAGTTGTAGGTTTCGCGCGTCTCTGGATCGATGATGGCGACGGGCGCTGTCACGATCAGGCCCGCCGCGGTTCCGACGCTTGCGGCGGCGCCGGTGGTGACGGCCACGAGCCTGTCGCCGAACGCGGACTTCGAATCCGTCATCGTCTGGCCCTCGGCCAGGCGGGCGCCGATCAGCTGCACGACTTCGGGGCTGGCGGCGAACTTGGCGTGATTGAGCCGGTCGTCCGTACGCAGTTTGGTGAGGTCGATGACCGTGATCTTGTCCTGCTGCATCTCGGTCGCGAACGGTTCCTGCGCGACATTGATCTGGCCGAGGCGCTCGATATTGCCCCAGACGCGGCGGGAGACCTTGAGGGCGCGGTCGTCCTGCGAGACGAACAGCGTCACCTGCGGGCCGTTCGGGCCGATATCGGCCATCTGGCGGCGGAACACGTCGACATCGACGTCCGGCGCGGCCAGCATGACGTTCCTGATCTTTGGCGCCACGCGCTTGTCGCGGATCGCCATCTGACGCAGCGCTTCCAGCGTCACCCAATTGCCCATCGAGTGCGCGAGGATCGACACCTCGTCGACGTTCGGATCGTCGGCCAGCGCCTTCAGCAGCAGTTCGAGCGCATCGCGGGAATAGTTGTTGCTCTCGCGGTCGTAGCCATAGGCGAGCACGCTGCCGCGCGACGGCCAGGTGAAGAGGATCGGCACGACGTCGGAACCGGAGTCATGCACGATCTGGGCGAAGCGGTAGACGGCATCCTCGAAGCGGTTGTTGAAGCCATGGATGAAGACCAGGGCCTGCCGCTTCGGCGTCGCCTTTATGCGGCTATTGAACCAGGCTCTCGCCTGCTTCAGGTTCATGTCCTGCGCCTTCAGGGTGACGAAATCCTTCGTCGGGTCGCCGGGCAGCTTCTTCGGCCACTGCACGTCGCCCTTCTTGCGGACATTATCCGGCGGGATCGAGACGACCATATTGGCGAAGTCGATCGCCCGGCCACGCTCGCCGGTGAAGATCTCGCCCGGAACGTTCGACCGCTGGCGCGTCGTCGCCACCATCATGTCGACCGTGCTGCTGCCCGGAATCGGCGCCGTGACGGCAACCGGCAGCAGAACGTCCTTCGGCCGGCCGCCGCAACCGGCAAGCAGCCCGACGAGAACCAGGCTCGTCACGCCCGTCCGGATCCAAACCATCACGCTACGCAAGTGGAGCTACCCCCGAAAAGGACGAACAGCCTGGTCAACGAAGGCACCGCCGCTCCGCGCAAGCAGGACGTGGCCAAATTCCCTACTCGAACTCTCTATGCGAGCGCGCAGCCAATGCGCAACCCGCGATATTCCCCGCGCGTAAACGCCCGGCCGCCCGAGATCGGCATCACCCTAGCGGATCCCTGTGACAGATGCGCTGCCGCAGGGGCCTGCGGGACGAATCTCCGGGACCGCGACATCTGCGCCACGAAAAAAGGCCGCCCGAAGGCGGCCTTTCATTCGATGCGACGCGCCTGTTACTCGGCAGCGTTGGTCAGGTCTCCGAGCAGGCCCGCAGGGGCCTGGGCCGGGGCCGAACCCGCCGAGGAGCGGCGACGCTCCTCGAGGATGAGATCGTCGCGCTTGGTAGCGATCTCGCGGATGCGACCCATCGTGCCACCCGTACCGGCCGGGATCAGACGACCGACGATGATGTTCTCCTTGAGACCATCGAGCGGATCGACCTTGCCGTTGACGGCCGCCTCGGTGAGGACGCGGGTCGTCTCCTGGAACGAGGCAGCCGAGAAGAACGACCGCGTCTGCAGGCTGGCCTTGGTGATGCCGAGCAGGACCGGGTTGCCGGCGGCAGGCTTCTTGCCCTCGGCCTTGGCCTTGTCGTTCACCAGGTCGAACTCCAGCCGGTCGATCTGCTCGCCGGTGAAGAACTCCGTCTCGCCGGCATCGTAGATCTCGACCTTCTGCAGCATCTGGCGAACGATCACCTCGATGTGCTTGTCGTTGATCTGCACGCCCTGCAACCGGTAGACGTCCTGGATTTCGTTGACGAGGTAGGCCGCAAGTGCCTCCACGCCCTTGATCGCCAGAATGTCATGCGGCGCCGGGTTGCCGTCCATGATGTAGTCGCCCTTCTCCACGGCGTCACCTTCCTGGAGATGGAACGGCTTGCCCTTCGGGATCAGGTACTCGATCGGCTCCAGCAGCTCGCCATCCTGACCAACCGCACCTTCGGCCGGCTCGACGATGACGCGACGCTTGTTCTTGTAGTCGCGACCGAAGCGGATCGTGCCGTCCATCTCGGCGATGATGGCGTGATCCTTCGGACGACGGGCCTCGAACAGCTCCGCCACGCGCGGCAGACCGCCCGTGATGTCGCGCGTCTTGGCGCCTTCCGTCGGAATACGTGCCAGCACGTCACCGGCGTGGACCGTCGAACCCGGATCAACCGAGAGAATGGTCTCGACCGACAGCATGTACCGGGCTTCGCCACCACGGGCGAGCTTCAGCACCTTGCCGTCCTTGCCCTTGATCACGATCGCCGGCTTCAGGTCGCCGCCGCGCGGGTTGGCGCGCCAGTCGATGACGACGCGCTTGGTGATGCCCGTCGACTCGTCGGCCGTCTCGGCGATCGAGATACCTTCGACCATGTCCTCGTAGCCGATCGGTCCCGAGACTTCGGTCAGCACCGGACGGGTATAGGGGTCCCATTCCGCCAGACGCTGACCGCGCTTGACCTGATCGCCCTCGTCGACATGCAGGCGCGAACCATAGGTGATGCGGTTGACCGCACGCTCGGTTCCGTCCTTGTCGACGATCACGATCGCCATGTTGCGGCCAAGGGCCACGAGCTTGCCGCTCGAGTCGCGGACCACGTTGCGGTTACGCATCGTGACCGTGCCTTCGAAGCTCGACTCGATGAAGGACGAGTCGACCACCTGCGCCGTGCCACCGATGTGGAACGTGCGCATGGTGAGCTGCGTGCCGGGCTCGCCGATCGACTGCGCCGCGATGACGCCGACGGCTTCGCCCATGTTGACGGTCGTGCCGCGCGCCAGGTCGCGGCCGTAGCAGGCCGCGCAGACGCCGATCTTGGTATCGCAGGTCAGCACCGAGCGGATCTTAACCGCCTGTACGCCGGCCTTCTCGATGCGATCGACATCGGGCTCCTCGATCAGCTTGCCGGCCGGAACCAGCAGCTCGCCGGTCGCGCCGGACACCACGTCCTCCGCGGCCGTACGGCCGAGGATGCGCAGGCCGAGCGACGCCACCACCTGACCGCTGTCGATCACCGCCTGCATCTTCAGGCCGTTGGTCGTACCGCAGTCCTTGGCAATGATGATGCAGTCC
>JAFKJZ010000015.1 GCA_017305815.1 Hyphomicrobiales bacterium | reverse complement strand
AGCGCGCCCACGCTGCCGTGCTCGAGGACATCAAGAACGGCTATCTGAGCGCCGAGCGCGCCAAGGTGGTTTACGGCGTCGATCTCTGACGTCTGGCAGCGATCCGGGCGTCACGCATTGAATGTTGGCCGCGTGACGCCCGGTTCGCAACTCCAATCCGCCCGCCGGGGCGGAGCGCTTCGACCCGTTGCTCTTCCAAGGCTGACAAGTCCGGGCGAGAGGGCTATATCACGCCGCATCGGATATCAGCGGCGGAGTTTGAGATGAGCGGCACCACCTTGTCGAGCGATGGGCTGGACGTTCGCCGCCGGCGCACCCATTTTCGCTGCTGGCATCGCGGCATGCGCGAAATGGACCTGATCCTTGGCCGCTTCGCCGACGCCCATATCGCAACTCTTGATGATGGCGAACTCGACCTCCTCGAAACCCTGATGGAGGAGCAGGATCGCGATCTGCTGATCTGGCTGACGGGCGAGGCCCCGACGCCGGACGACGTCAACACTGCATTCTTCCAGAAGCTCGCCGCCTTCACCGGCGCCAGCCCCCGTCAGGCGTAATGGTCACTTTCCCGTATATTCTCGGCCGTCCGTCGACGGTGCTTTCGGGCGTTCCCGATGGCTTCGACGGCAAGGTCGTCGCGGACATCGCCGCGCTGGCGGCGCGCGAGAGCCTTCCCTATGTGCTGGTCGTGGCGCGCGACGGCAATCGCATGGCCGATCTCGAGCAGGCGATGCGCTTCTTCTCGCCGGGCACCGAGGTCGTCGCCGTGCCGGCGTGGGACTGCATGCCCTATGACCGCGTGTCGCCGAACACCGCCGTCGTGGCGCGGCGCATGGCGGCGCTGTCCTATCTCGCCAACTACCAGCCGGTGAAGGGCCGCGCGCTCGTCGTGCTCACCACCGTCAATGCCGCCGTGCAGCGCTTGCCGCGCCGCGACCAGGTCGCCCGCCAGAGCATCTCGATTGCCAGTGGCAACCAGATGTCGATGGACCGGCTCATCGCCTGGCTGGAGGATAATGGCTTCCTGCGCACCTCGACCGTGCGCGAAGCGGGCGAATATGCCGTTCGCGGCGGCATTATCGACCTGTTCGCCGCCGGCCAGGGGGAGCCGGTCCGCGTCGATTTCTTCGGCGACACCGTCGATTCGATCCGCACCTTCGACGTCGAGAGCCAGCGCACCGTGGCGCAGAAGAAGCGCCTCGATCTCGTGCCGATGAGCGAACTGGTGCTGTCGCCGGAAGCGATCGCCCATTTCCGCGAGCGCTATGTGGCCTTGTTCGGCGCGACCGACCGCGAGGACCTGCTCTACCAGTCGGTCAGCGAGGGCCGCCGCTATACCGGCGTCGAGCACTGGCTGCCGCTCTTCGTCGACGGCCTCGACACGCTGTTCGATTATGTGCCCGAGGCACCGGTCGTCCTCGATCATCTGGCCGAGGAGGCCATCGCCGAGCGCTTCGACGACATCCAGGACCACTATGACGCGCGCAAGAGCGGCATGGGCCAGGGGCAGGGCGGTGTGCCCTACCGGCCGGTGCCGCCCGATCAGCTTTATCTGACGCCGGACGAATGGAGGGCGCGCGAGAAGACGGCGCCGCTGCTCCGGATGACCCCGTTCGCCGAGGCGGACGACACCATGGTCGCCGATCTCGGCGGCCGGCATGGCCGCACCTTCGCGGCCGAACGCACCGCCGGCGACGTCAATGTCTTCGACGCGGTCATCGCCCATATCGGCGGCCTGCGCGAGAAGAAGCGCGTCGTCATCGCCTCGTGGAGCGACGGCGCGCGTGACCGCCTGGCGCAGGTGCTCGACGATCACGGCCTGAAGCGGGTCGAGCGCATCGAGGACTGGGCCGCGGCGGAAAAGCTCGCCAAGGGCGTCGTCGGTCTCGGCGTGCTCGGCCTCGAAGCCGGCTTCGAAACGCCGGACATGGTTGTCATCGGCGAGCAGGACATCCTGGGCGACCGCCTGGTGCGGCCGCGCAAGCGGTCGAAGCGCGCCTCTGATTTCCTGAGCGAGGTCACGGGGCTTTCGGAAGGCGACATCGTCGTCCATGTCGATCACGGCATCGGCCGCTTCACCGGCCTGAAGACGATCACGGCCGCCGGCGCGCCGCATGACTGCCTGGAGATCGTCTATCACGGCGGCGACCGGCTCTATCTGCCGGTCGAGAACATCGAACTGCTGGCGCGCTATGGCTCGGAAGATACCGAGGCCGTGCTCGACAAGCTCGGCGGTGTCGCCTGGCAGGCGCGCAAGGCCAAGTTGAAGCAGCGCATCCGCGACATGGCGGGCCAGCTGATCAAGGTCGCTGCCGCCCGCGCCATGCGCCATGCCGAGCCGCTGGCGCCGGCCGATGGCCTCTATGACGAGTTTGCCGCCCGCTTCCCCTATGAGGAGACGGAAGACCAGCTCGCGGCCATCGAGGCGGTCATCTCCGACCTCGGCGCCGGCACGCCGATGGATCGCCTGATCTGCGGCGACGTCGGCTTCGGCAAGACGGAAGTGGCGCTGCGCGCCGCCTTTGTCGCAGTGATGAGCGGCAAGCAGGTCGCCGTCGTCGTGCCGACGACGCTACTGTCGCGCCAGCATTTCAAGACCTTCTCGAACCGCTTCGCCGGCTTCCCGGTCCGGGTCGAACAGGCCTCGCGGCTCGTTTCGGCCAAGGATCTCGCCGAGACCAAGAAGGGCATCAAGGAAGGCCAGGTCGACATCGTCGTCGGCACCCATGCCCTGCTCGGCAAGGCGATCGAATTCAAGGATCTCGGCCTGCTGATCATCGACGAGGAGCAGCATTTCGGCGTCAAGCACAAGGAGCGGCTCAAGGAGCTCCGCGCCGACGTGCATGTGCTGACGCTCTCGGCGACGCCGATTCCGCGCACGCTGCAGCTGGCGCTGACGGGTGTGCGCGAGCTGTCGCTGATCACGACGCCACCGGTCGACCGCATGGCGGTCCGCACCTTCATCTCGCCCTTCGACGCGCTCGTGGTGCGCGAGGCGCTGCTGCGCGAGCGCTATCGCGGCGGCCAGAGCTTCTACGTCTGCCCGCGTCTGTCGGATCTCGCGGACCGCAAGGAGTTCCTGGAGAAGTTCGTGCCGGAGGTGAAGGTCGCGATCGCGCATGGCCAGATGCCGCCGACCGAGCTCGAGGACATCATGACGGCGTTCTACGAGGGGGCCTACGACGTGCTGCTTTCGACGACGATCGTCGAATCCGGCCTCGACATCCCGACCGCCAACACGCTGATCGTCCACCGCGCCGACATGTTCGGCCTGGCGCAGCTCTACCAGCTGCGCGGTCGTGTCGGCCGTTCGAAGACCCGCGCCTATGCGCTGTTCACCGTGCCGGCCGAGAAGCGGTTGACCGCGATGGCTGATCGCCGCCTCAAGGTGCTGCAGTCGCTCGATACGCTGGGCGCAGGTTTCCAGCTCGCGAGCCACGATCTCGACATCCGCGGCGCCGGCAATCTGCTCGGCGAGGAACAGTCGGGCCATATCAAGGAAGTCGGCTACGAGCTTTACCAGCAGATGCTGGAGGAGGCTGTCGCGGCGCTCAAGGCCGGCATCGAGTTCGAGACCGAGACGCA
>JAFKJZ010000014.1 GCA_017305815.1 Hyphomicrobiales bacterium | reverse complement strand
AGCACATGCAGCATCCGGGAAAGGCGGCTGTCGCTTCGCAAGGCGGTATCCTCGTCTGTAACTGATCCTGTTACGGATTATTGACTCGTCCGAATGTGTAACTTATGTAGTTTCGCATACGAGGTGTGGCACATGTTGAGACGGACATTTTTGGCCAGTCTGGCCGGGGCGGCTTCTTCGGCTCTGGCGTCGGTTCCCGTCCGCAGCGCCACCGCGAAACCACCCGCCAGGCCGGAGGATAGGATGCAGCATCGGTTTATCGAAGCGAATGGGATCCGGATCAACATCGCGGAGCAGGGCGAAGGGCCGCTGGTCCTGCTGTGCCATGGTTTCCCCGAGACATCGCATGCTTGGCGGCATCAGGTCGCCGCGCTGGCGGCGGCGGGCTTCCACGTCGTGGCGCCGGACATGCGCGGCTATGGCGAGACGGATAGTCCCGCCGACCCCGAGGCCTTCACGCTGTTCCATCTCGTCGGCGACATGGTCGGCATCCTGGATGCGCTCGGCGCGCCGACGGCGATCATCGCCGGCAATGACTGGGGCGCGAGCGTCGCCTGGCAGGCCGCGCTGATGCGCCCAGACCGCTTCCGCGGCGTCGTGGCGATCGGCGTGCCGATGATGGGACAGCCTCCGGTTCCCCCGACCCGGATCTTCCCGCAGACGGTCGAGGCGCTGTTCTACACGCTGTATTTCCAGGAGCCGGGCGTGGCCGAAGCCGAGTTCGGGCGGGACGTGCCGACGACGCTGCGCAAGCTGCTCTATGCGGCGTCGGGCGACGCGGGGCCGCGCGTGCCCGGCGACGGCACGCCGAACCCGTTCGGCATGGTGTCGCGAAAGGACGGCCTGCTTGCGCCCTTGCCGCTGCCGAATGCCTTGCCGAATTGGCTGACGGAGGCGGATCTGCAGGCCTTCGTCGCCGCCTTTGCCCGGAGCGGCTTCCGGGGCGGCCTCAACTACTATCGCAACCTCGATCGAAACTGGGCGCTGCAGGCGGCTCTGAAGGGCAGGACCGTGGACATTCCCGCGCTCTATGTCGTGGGGGATCGCGATGTCGGGCTGAGCATGCCGGGAATGCGGGAGATCGTCGCTGCGATGCCGACCCTGGCGCCGGGGCTCGAGCCGCCTCTGTTCCTCGAGGCCTGCGGCCATTGGGCGCCGCAGGAGAGCCCCGAACGGGTAAGCGCCGCGATCATCGAGTTCGCGAGGCGGCACTCGACCTAGGGCCCTGCCGCCGGGCGGATGCCGGGCTGCACCGGCGGTTGCGATCGGCCCCGGGGTCGATCGCAATGGTCCGTCTCGTCCTGCTCCCCGCCCCGGACGCCGTCACACCTTGCTCAGCGTCCTGAGCTGGCGGGCGCGCTGGGCGCGATAACTGAACAGGATGAGGGCCAGGAAGGTCATCGCGAACGGGATCGTCTGGATCAGTTCGCCCGGGATCCAGCTGAACAGGTTCGGGATGACGATGGCGAGCGCCTCAAAGATGCCGAACAGCAGCGCCGCGAGCATGGCGCCGATCGGGTGGCGGGCGCCGAGCAGGACCGCGCCGAGCGCGATGAAGCCGCGCCCCGAGGTCATGTCGCGGGTGAAGCCGATATAGTTGAACATCGCCAGCTGTGCGCCGCCGATGCCGGCGAGCGCGCCAGACGCGATCAGGCTCCAGGTGCGGACCTTGTCGACGGGAATGCCGGCCGCCTCGGTCGCGGCCGGATATTCGCCGACGCCGCGCAGCCAGAGGCCATGGGGCGTGCGGTAGAGGAAGAACCACACCGCAAAGACCATGAAGACCGCGAGCCAGGACAGGATCGAATGCCCCGAAAGCAGGCTGGTGAGCGTCGGGCCGATCGCGGGAATGGCGGAAAGGAACGACAGGTCGACGGCCGGAACCGCCTTGGAGACGAGGTTGATCGAGGTGCCCTTGTCGCCGCCCGTCGCCTGCGCCAGCGCGAACACCGTGCCGCCGGTGGCGAGGATGTTGACGGCGAAGCCGACCAGGATGATGTCGGCCTTGAAGCGCAGGTGGAACAGCGCCATCAGCGCGCCGAGCAGGGCGCCGGCGCCGACGCCTGCCAGCACCGCGACATACCAGGGCGCATAGACAGAGACGATGACTGCGGTCAGCGCCGCGATCAGCATCATGCCCTCGAGCGCGACGTTGAGCGCGCCGGAGAGATCCGAGATCAGGCCGCCCAGCGTCGCGAAGAGCAGCGGCGTGGTGGTGCGCACCACGGTGACGAAGAAGGCGGCCGAGAAGACCGTGAGCAGGAGCTCGATCACTTGGCGGCCTCCGCGCTGGCAACGGCATGGGCAGGGCCGCCGATGAGGCGCGCCAGCAGCTTGCGGCCGGGCAGGGTGAAGGACGAGGCCACCAGCAGGATGATGATCGCCTGCACCACCGAAATCATTTCCATCGGCACGTCGGTGCGAATGCCCATCAGCTGCGCGCCCTGGCGGAGATAGCCATAGGCGAGCGCCACGACCGGCACGGCGAGCGGCCGGCTGCGCGCGACGATGGCGATCAGGATACCCTCGAAGGCGAGGTTGCCGTCGAAGTTCTGCGCCAGGTTGCCGAAGGCCCGGCCCTGGACGAAGACGGCGCCCAGGAGGCCGCCAAAGGCGCCGGCGACCGTCATGGCTGACACCATGATGAAGCTGGAGCGGATGCCGGCATATTCGGCGAAGCCTGGATTGTGGCCGACCAGGCGCAGCTTCAGGCCCCAGTTGGTGCGGTAGAGCAGGAACCACACCAAGAGCGTCGCCACCAGGGCGATGACGATGCCGAGGTCGAACCGCGTGCCGGGGATGATGGCGGGAAGGATGGAACTCGGCGGGAACTTCGCCGTCATCAGCTGGCCGGTGCCGGCCGGCGCGAGATGGGCGCGGATCAGATAGTTGACCACCAGGATGGCGATGTAATTGAGCATCAGCGACGAGACGATCTCGCTCGCGCCGAAGCGCGCCTTGGCATAGCCGGGGATGAAGCCATAGGCGGCGCCCGCGAGCATCGCGGCGGCCATGGTGAGCGGAATGGCCAGCGGCGTCGCGCCGATCGGCGACAGCGCGACGAGGGCGGCGAACAGGCCGCCGACATAGACCTGGCCCTGCACGCCCATGGAAAACTGCCGCGCCTGGAAGACGAGGCTGAAGGCGAGGCCCGTCAGCGTCAGCTTGGCGACGTCGTCGATCCAGAGGCCGATCGTGCGGCTCGACGTCAGCGGCGCGGTCAGCAGCGTGCGGAACGCCTTGGCGGGGTCGGTGGAGGTGGCGAGGATGACCAGCCAGGCGACGAGGAGCGCAATCGCCAGGGCGGTGATCGCGCGTCCCGCTTCGCGGCTGAACGTCGCCAGGCGGGAGGGGGAGGAAGCACTCATTGCAGGGCGGCCCGCATGGTTTCGGGTTCTTGGGACGTGAGGCCGAGCATGTAGGCTCCCAAGGTTTCGGCGCTGAGATCGTCATGGTTGACGAAGGCGGCGACGATCTTGCCGCGATAGAAGACGACCAGCCGGTCGGAAAGGGCGAGAAGTTCGGAAAGATCGGCCGAGCTCAGCAGCACGGCCGCGCCGCCGTCGCGCGCGGCGGCGAGCGACT
>JAFKJZ010000013.1 GCA_017305815.1 Hyphomicrobiales bacterium | reverse complement strand
CCGGCCGGCAGCTGGTTGCCGAGGCCGGGATGCTCGACCGAGGCGACGGCGTCGTGATCGAGCAGGCGGCGCGCGACATGCAGGGCGGCGGCTTCATGCGCCTTCATGCGGATCGGCAGGGTGCGCAGGCCGCGGATGAGCAGCCAGGCGTCGAACGGCGACAGCTTGCCGCCGAGATAGGGCAGCGTGCCGGAGCGGATCCTGCCGATCATCTCCTTCGAGCCGACGACGACGCCGGCGACGACGTCGCTGTGGCCGCCGAGATATTTCGAGGCCGAGTGCAGCACGAGATCGACGCCGAGCTTGATCGGCTGCTGGAAGACGGGCGAGGCCCAGCTATTGTCGATCGCGGTGATGACGCCGTGGCGCTTGGCCATGGCCGCCAGCGACTGGACGTCGTGCGTTTCCATCGTCCAGCTGGTCGGGCTCTCCATGTAGAAGAGCGTGGCGCCCGGCAGCGCAGCCTCGACCGCCGCCTCGTCGCGGCCGTCGACATAGGTGACGGAGACGCCGTAGCGCGACAGCAGCGTCTCGAAAAGGCGGTAGGCGTCCGGATAGACATGGCGGACGCAGACGACGCGGTCGCCCGGCTTGACGAAGGTGATCACGGTCGACGAGATCGCCGCCATGCCGCTGCCGAAGGCGAGGCCGTCTTCGGCGCCTTCCATCGCGGCAACCTTCTCCTCGAAGATGCGGACGGTCGGGTTCAGGCCGCGGCTGTAGGTCGGGCGGACCTTCAGGCCCTTATAGGTCTGCTCCATCTCGGCATAGGACGAGAAGGTGAAGAGAGAGGTCTGGACGATCGGCGGCACCACCGCCTCATAGGCGTTGACGTCGTCATGCGCGGCGACGAGGGAAGCGAGGTCGAAGGCCGCTGTACTGTCGTTCATTTCTGTACCTTGTCGGATTGTGGGGCGGTGTCCTGCGACATCTCCCGAATGTCTTCCTCGACGATCTCCAGGATCGTCAGGGTCTCTCGGCGGGCGCGCTCGGCGTCCTGCGCCGCGATCGCTTCGAACAGCGTGCGGTGATAGGGGAAGGAGCGGCCGGCGAAGTCCGGCCGGTCGAACGGCTTCGACCAGAAGCGCTCGAACGCCTCGCGCATCTGCTCCAGCAGCTGGCCGAACATCGGATTGTGCGAGGCGTCATAGACGGAGAGGTGGAAGGCGAGGTCGTACTTGCCCGAGGTGCCCTCGGCGAGATGCACCTTTTCCATCGCCACCAGCCTGTCCTCGATGATTTCGAGATCGGCCTTCGAGCGCCGCAGCGCCGCCAGCGCGCCGGCCTCGGCTTCCAGCCCGCGCCGGATGTCGAGCGTCGACAGCAGGCCCTCGCGCAGCGTGCCGGCATCAATCGACAGCGGCATATGGATGGTGTCGGAGGAGATGCCGCGCAGCAGGTAGGTGCCGCTGCCCTTGCGCGATTCCATCACGCCCAGCGCCTGGAACTGGCGGATCACCTCGCGGACGGTCGAGCGTCCGACGGCCAGCGACTGCATCAGTTCGCGCTCGGTCGGCAGGCGTTCCCCCGGCCGCAGGCCCGACTGGGCGATGTAGTCGGCCAGCGCTGTCATGACGGTCTTGGCGCGATCGGAAGCGGGGAGCGGCGACAGGCCGGGAACGGAAAGCGTCATGCCCGCACCCGACGGGGTGCGAGGTACGCAGCATCAAGAAACCGGCTCGCCTGAATCACGCGATCGTCCCCGTTGCGCCGCCCGGAGGCGATCCAAATTGGTCTGACATCTGATCATTTCTACAAGCGCGCCGTTTCGTCAAGAGCCGCATTTTCGGCAGTTTGATGCCTGTTTGGGCAGCGCATTCGGATCTGCAACCCTGCGGTGTCGCGGCCGGCGAGCACAAAATTCCGGCTTTGCCGGCAAAACTGCGTGAATCTGCGGCTTCTGGCGGGGGCCCGGACCTGCTAGCCTCTGCCCGCGCATTTTGCGCCGGGCGGGCGACCATGAGTGACAAGCCGAAGCTTCTCATCACGCCGACGCGGTTCGAGATGGAGGTCGACGGTCATGTCGCCTTCATTCTCTACCGGATGCAGGGCGACGTCATCGAACTCGTCCACACCGAGGTGCCGCCGGAACTGGCGGGGCGCGGCATCGGCACGAAGCTGGTGCGCGCCGTGCTCGACGACATCCGCGCGCGCGGCGCCAAGCTGCATCCGCTCTGCCCCTTCGTGCACGCCTATATCGCCCGCCATTCCGAATATGCCGATCTCGTCACCGACTGAAGCCGAAGCCAGCCGACCGGAGATACGCATGCCCGCCTACGACGCCATCATCATCGGCACCGGCCAGGCCGGTTCCCCGCTTGCCGGCCGGCTGACCGACGCCGGCATGAAGGTCGCCATCGTCGAGCGCAACCTGTTCGGCGGCACCTGCGTCAACACCGGCTGCACGCCGACCAAGACGCTGGTCGCCAGCGCCAAGACGGCGCAGATGGCGCGGCGCGCCGCCGAATATGGCGTCGTCCTCGACGGGCCGGTCAGGATCGACATGAAGAAGGTCAAGGCGCGCGCCGACGCCGTCTCCGGCGCCTCGCGCGACGGCATCGGCAAGTGGCTGGAAGGCATGGCGAACTGCACGGTCTTCCGAGGCCATGCGCGCTTCGTCGACCGCAACAGCGTCCGGGTTGGCGACGACGTGCTGACGGCCGAGAGGATCTTCGTCAATGTCGGCGGCCGCGCCATCCTGCCGGCCATACCGGGCCTCGCGGAGGTGCCGCACCTGACCAACAGCACGATCATGGATCTCGACGTCGTCCCCGAGCATCTGCTGATTCTCGGCGGCAGCTATGTCGGGCTCGAATTTGCGCAGATCTATCGCCGGTTCGGCGCGAAAGTGACCGTGTTCGAGCCCGGGCCGCGCCTGATCCGCCGCGAGGACGAGGATATTTCGCGCGCGGTGGCGGATGTTCTGGCGGCGGAGGGCATCGACGTCATCGTCGGCGCGGCGAACCTCGCCGTCGGCCGCTCGGGAGGCGGCATCGTCGTCAGCCATGACGGCTCGAACGGCCTCAAGGCGGTTTCAGGCTCGCATCTTCTGGTCGCCACCGGACGGCGTCCGAACACCGACGACCTCGACGCCGACAAGGCCGGCATCGCGCTGGACGCGCATGGCTACATCATCGTCGACGACGCGCTCCGCACCACTGTCGACGGCATCTGGGCGCTGGGCGATTGCAACGGCCGCGGCGCCTTCACCCATACCGCCTACAATGATTTCGAGATCGTCGCCGCCAATCTGCTCGACCACGACCCCCGCCGCGTCACCGACCGCATTCCCGTCTACGCGCTCTATGTCGATCCGCCGCTCGGCCGGGTCGGGCTGACCGAGACGGAGGCGAAGAAGACCGGCCGGCGCCTGCTCGTCTCGACGCGGCCGATGACCCGCGTCAGCCGGGCCATCGAAAAGGGTGAAACCCAGGGTTTCATGAAGATCGTGGCCGATGCCGACAGCGGCGAGATCCTGGGCGCGGCCCTGCTCGGCACGGGCTGCGACGAGGTCGTGCACTCGCTGATCGACGTCATGTATGCCCGCCGGCCTTACCAGCAGGTGCGCCGCGGCGTCCATATCCAC
>JAFKJZ010000149.1 GCA_017305815.1 Hyphomicrobiales bacterium | reverse complement strand
CTGCGAGGTCGAGGGACATTTTCATGCGGAGGCGGGATGCCGCCGCGCTGAAGTTCTTTCGGCGGGTCACCTTCCGCGCCTCGTCGAGGCTGCGGAGGGCCAAGGTCGTATCGTCATAGGCAGGGAACGCGACGGCGCTAACCTCGAACAGCTCGATCTGGTGGATCGTCCGAGCCGGAACGGGGCCGGTCTCATCCCATTCGTCATGCGTCACGTTGAATCCGAACGACATGCCGCTGATATCGCCGCGCTCGAGCAGCGTCGCCAGGTCTCGGCCATCCGTGGTGTCCGGCAGGTCGATCTCTGCGAAAAGGCCCTTCTCATCCTCGGCGAGCCGCAGCGTCCCGGAGGACAGCCTGCCGATCACCCGGCCGCTATCGTGATTGATCAGTGCCCGAACATCGGCCGACTTGAGCGACTGGGCAAAGGCGCCAGGCAAGATCATCTCGGAGAAGTATCCGCCAATATCGGCCCGCACATTGAAAAGCGCGGCATAGCCGCGCGCGACCTTGGCCGTGCCGGCTTCGCGAATCTCAGGCGTTGCCGTCGTCGACCGGCGCTCCAGGCTCATCAGCCCCTCCATCGGGTTTCGGGTTGGCAGCGCCGACCGAAGTGCTGCCGAGCACCACGGTGGCGCCCTGCACGAGCAGTTCATCGGCGAATGGATTGGAGTGCT
Source organism: Hyphomicrobiales bacterium (assembly GCA_017305815.1). Classification (GTDB taxonomy): domain Bacteria; phylum Pseudomonadota; class Alphaproteobacteria; order Rhizobiales; family Kaistiaceae; genus Kaistia; species Kaistia nematophila. Next base: position 3,618 of record JAFKJZ010000149.1, on the reverse strand, counting down.
TGGGACGCTCGTCGAGCGCCCGGCGCGTGATACCCTCGATCCGGCTCTTGAAATCGCCGCGAAGCAGTCCGTCTAGGTTGTGCCGCACATAGCGATTGCCCCGACCCCGGCCGAAGAGCTTGAGCGTCATCTCCGTTTCCAGAGCCTTGGCCCACTGGCTGATCAAGTGCTTGACCAAATGCAGATCCTGCTGCTCGGCATTGGTGAAGGTGGCCCGCGATAGGTCCTGCAAGAAGACCGGGGGAAGCTGGTAGGCCCTCGCAATTTCCTCGGTCTGGAAGCGGCGCGCCTCCGTCATCTGGCCCTTCTCGGGGTCGAATCCGACCGGCTTCAATTCATAGCCGGGCGGGATCGGAAGGATCGGCGAATTACCGACCTTCGCCGCGTCAATCGAGCGCTGGACATCATCCTTGGCGCGCTGCATGGCGGCCGCCCCCGTTGGCAACGGACCGACGAGCGCCAATGGCGGCACGCCGCCGCCGGCGAAGAAGCCGCTGGCGTAGTCATTCATGGAGAGCGCCAACTGGATCGCCGGGGCCGCCAGGTTGATCGGCCCATAGTGCCCTACCAGATTGGGCTTCAGCATGTAGGGAACGTCGATGACGTCGGCCGCAGGATAGTCACGCCCCCCATAGCGATAGGTATTGGCGAAGCCCTCGCGGCGGATGGTCGTCCGGGTCGGATCGAGCGGCCAGATCGCTTCGACGCCCTGCGGCGTCCGTTCGATCCAGGCCAGGCCGCGACCACCGGTGAAGACCTGCTGCCAGAAATACTGACGGAAGGCGTAAGCGCTCATGCCGTCATGCGCCGCCTCATTGACGACGACCTGCAGCTTGCCGGTAACGCGGACGGCGCCATCCTTGGTGTCGCGATATGCGTGCAGCGGCAATGCCGCGAGCGTCCGCGAGAGAAAGGCAACGGCGGCATTGACCGGAGTCACCGTCAGCGCACGATCCGTCGTCACGCGGGGCAGGCTGGCACTGTTCAGGCCGAAGAAGGCGAGGAAGTTCTCGCTGCTCACCTTGACGGTCGGATCTTCGATCGAGGACATCATCATCCTGTCGTCGCTGAATAGGTCGGGTCATCCCAGGGGGAGATTGGATCGGTCTCGGCCTCGCCGGCATGAGCCAGACCTACGGCCATGACACCGGCGACGATCCCGTCGATCTTCTCGGCGGAGCGCTTCTTCGCGGGTGCGAAGTTCAGGTTCTCATCGAAGCGGACGACCGCATTGCCGGCCATCCAGCGCAGAACAGGTTGGCCACCATGGTCGAGCTGGCCCGAATAGACTAGCCGCTCGAAATGCTTGCTCGGCTCACCCAGAGTCTGGATGCCCTGGCGCATCAGCACCAGGCGATCGGGATCAACGCCATCCGCCTGCAGATCCGCGATCAGCTTCGATGCGTTCCAAGGGTCGTAGCCAACGGCCTCGACGTCGAATTGCTCGAAGCCCTCAAGCACCGCGGTCTTCACGAAGTTCTGGTCGACATAGTCGCCCGGCGTTGTCTCGAGAGCGCCGATCTTCTGCCAGCGGTCATAGGTTACGCGGTCGTTCTTGACCCGCTGCGCCAGCGTCAGTTCAGGCACCCAGAAGCGCGACAGGACCCGCCAATGCGGATCCTCATCCGTCGGCGGGAACACCCAGACCAGGGCGGTGACGTCCTGCGTCGACGAAACGTCGAAGGCGCCGAAGCAACGGCGCCCCCGGAGGAAGGCTGGATAATCCTTCCAGCCAGGGCCGCTGCCGGTGCATGCGTCCCACTTCTTGACGTTGATCCAGCGCGCCGTTCCGTCGACCCACTGGTTGAGGTGGTAGCAGCGGAAGTGCGCTTCGGCCCGCGGATTGTCGACGGCGAGCGCCGCCTCGCGCCGTAGAAAAGCAATCGTCGGCGAGAGGCCGAGCGATGGGTTTGCCAGCCGCCAGACCTTCTCGTCCCGCCAATCGTCATCGGCTCCGGCTGCGAACAGGACAACGAGAGTCGATGGATCATCGACACGCCCATCCAGGATGGCCAGGCTCTCATCCCAGAGCGCGACGCCGGTCAAAGAGGTCTTCTTGCCAGCCGTCGATGCGTAAAGCTCGATCGGCTGCAGGCGGGTGCCGGTGCCCTGACGAAGCGTCGTCTCGACTTCGCGGCTCCGCCATTCGTGCATCTCGTCGCCGGCGATCACCGTCGGCGACTTACCGTGCTTGCCCTCCTCCGACCCGGAGAGGACCTCGAACAGCGCCGCCGTCGGCTTCAGATAGATCGACTTGGCGTGAACCTGACTGTCGCCCTGCAGCGCTGCATTGCCGGCGATCATCGCCTTCATCTTGCGCAGAACGACGGTTGCCTGCTTCTCGTCGCGGGCGAACACGAAGCCCTGTCCGCCATGTACCCCTTCAATGGCGAAGAACAGCAGCGCGAGGGCGGCGAGGAATTCGGACTTCCCGTTCTTGCGCGGGATCCAGAGCATGAGCCGGCGGAAGACCCGCACGTGCTCGAACTTCGTCTTTCCCGTCCAGGGATCGATGACCTCGGTCGGCGCCTTCCAGCCGACCAGCAGCCGGACAACGATCGCCTGCCATGGCAGGAGACGGAAGGGGACGCCGGCAAAGCGGTCATCCGTGAGCACGAACCAGGTCGGCCAGAGCTCGACGACCTTTTCCGCCTTGGCGTGATCGAACCAGGCGCCCGGAACCTTGGACGCTTTTTCCCAGGCAGTGCGTGCCCAGGCATAGGCCTCGTCGTCCTCGAACTCGGTCAGCCAGGCCGGCATCGGCCAAAGCTGGGAGTTAGCCGCGGCCTCGATCGCCGAGCGGGACGTCGCCGTCGCCGCGAACGCGTCCATGGCCTTGGTCAGTTGACGCTGGAGGGCGGCGCGGAATCCAGAGCCGACAGACTGCCGATGACGCTGCCGCTCGGCGCGGCCTCACCGCCATTGGCTTGATCGTCAGAGAGCGCCCGGTTCGGCGTGTTTCCGAACAGTCCCGGGTTCTTCCCGACCGCGTCTGCTTGGTCACGGAACAGCGCGTATTCCTCGCGCGGCGTCAGGCCGAACTCTTTCGAGAGGTCCATCACGTTGCGATAGGCGATCTCGCGAAAGGCGACGATCGGGCGAGTGCGCTCCATGGCCCCGCCGGCGACGGTCGACACCAACTGGAAGGTGCCATTGCGCCGGATGTCGTCGCTCGCCGCGATCCACTCGCCCATGTAGACGCAGAACATCGCGAAGCTGAGCCGGTGCAGCGGTCTGAGCCGATGCGTCCGGCGCAGCTCGGGCGCGTAGTCGCCCCAGATCGGCAGAGCGGCAGCAACCAGCGGGTCGTTCAGAACCACCGGCGGCGCCATCACATCGGGCGTCTCGGCTGGAGCCTCGGCGAGCAGCGAGGCGATGCGCTCCGCCTCGGCGATCATCTTCTTGACGCTCATCTTGCGCCTGCCGGGGTTCCCCTTCGCCTGCTGCAGAACGGGATCGCCCCGCCTGCCTCGTTGGGCCATTGGGTCACCTTCTCAAAAAAATTGTCTGGCGGAATTTCGCGCCCAAAAAAGCGCTGTTTGGTCGCCGGTCTTCTGTTGAGACCTTTTGGACTTTTGACCCGCCCCCCGGTCACCGCTGATTGAGGTTCCACCACGC
>JAFKJZ010000148.1 GCA_017305815.1 Hyphomicrobiales bacterium | reverse complement strand
CGCTCGAGAACCGGCGCTTCGACGTCGCGAACCGGGACTTCCTCGAAGGCAGGCGCATCGGCTATCGCAGCGAGGCCTTTCTCTGGTCCGGCACCACGGTATTCCCGCAGATCGTGACGGTGATGGTGATCGTCGCCGGCGCGGTCCGCGTGGCGCAGGGCGCGCTCGGCGTCGCGGAACTCCTCACCTTCCTGCTCTGCGTCGCCGTGCTGGTCGACCCAGTCGACCGCCTCGCCAATCTCGCCCGGCTCTGGCAGAGCGGCTTCACCGGCTTCGTCCGCGTGATGGAGATCTTCGAGACGGAGCCGGACATAAGGGACAGCCTAGGTGCCGTCGCGCTCGGCCGGGCGAAGGGAGCGATCACCTTCGAGACGGTCGGCTTCCGCTACGAGGAGGACGGCCCGCATGTGCTGAAGAACCTGTCGCTGGCGATCCGGCCCGGCGAGTTCGTGGCGCTTGTCGGCGCCTCGGGCGCGGGAAAGAGCTCGCTCTGCGCGCTGATCCCGCGCTTCTACGACGTTACGGAAGGGCGGATCCTCGTCGACGGCATCGACATCCGCGACATCCGGCTCGACGCGCTCCGGCGCAATGTCGGCATCGTGCAGCAGGACGTCTACCTGTTCGCGGGAACGGTGATGGAAAACCTCCGCTACGGCCGGCCCGACGCCACCGACGCCGAGGTCGAGGCGGCGGCGCGGGCGGCGAACGCGCATGACTTCATCCGGGCGCTGCCGGACGGCTATGCCAGCGACATCGGCCAGCGCGGCGTGAAGCTCTCGGGCGGCCAGAAGCAGCGCCTCACCATCGCCCGCGCCATCCTGAAGGACGCGCCGATCCTGATCTTCGACGAGGCGACCAGCGCGCTCGACAACGAGAGCGAGCGGGCCGTGCAGCAGGCGCTGCTGTCGCTGGCGAAATCCCGCACGACGCTCGTCATCGCCCACCGCCTGTCGACGGTGCAGCGCGCCGATCGCATCCTGGTGCTGACGGAGACAGGGATCACAGAGGAAGGCAGCCACGAGGAACTGATCGCCGCCAACGGCGCCTATGCCCGGCTCTACCGGGCGCAGGCGAGCCTGTAGACGAACTACGCTGCGCCGGTAACGGCGCGGCGTACCACTCTCCGCACGCCTCGCTCCATCGATCCCCACCCTCGCCGTCATCCCGGACGGAGCGCAGCGGAGATCCGGGATCCATTCAGGCAGCGACGCGGGAACTTGGCTCGGCGGTCAATGTGAAAACCCCGCGAACCCGGCTGCATGGATCCCCGCCTTCGCGGGGATGACGGCGCGTGAGGCATACGAAAAAGCCCGGCGCCATCCGATCAGGACAGCGCCGGGCTCGTTGTTCAGAACGACGTCGGCGACTACGCCTCCATCGCCTCCAACTCGGAGATGAAGCCTTCGAGCACCGAAAGGCCCTTCTGCCAGAAGGACGGGTCGGTGGCGTCGAGGCCGAAGGGCGCCAGAAGCTCCGAATGATGCTTGGTGCCGCCGGCCTTCAGGAGGGCAAAATACTTGTCCTGGAATCCGCTCTCCGACTGCCGGTAGACGGCGTAGAGCGAGTTCACCAGGCAATCGCCGAAGGCATAGGCGTAGACGTAGAACGGCGAATGGATGAAGTGCGGGATGTAGGTCCAGAAGGTCTCGTAGCCGGGGCCGAGGCGGATCGCCGGGCCGAGGCTCTCGGCCTGCACCTCCATCCAGATCTCGTTCAGCCGGTCGGAAGTCAGCTCGCCCTCGCGGCGGGCGATGTGGACCTTGCGCTCGAACGAATAGAAGGCGATCTGGCGCACGACCGTGTTGATCATGTCCTCGACCTTCGAGGCGAGCATGGCCTTGCGCTGGATCGGGTCGGTCTGGCTGTCGAGCAGCGCACGGAAGGTCAGCATCTCGCCGAACACGCTGGCCGTCTCGGCGAGCGTCAGCGGCGTCGGCGCCATCAGCGCGCCCTGCGGGCCGGCCAGCACCTGGTGCACGCCATGACCGAGCTCATGCGCCAGCGTCATCACGTCCCGCGTCTTGCCCTGGTAGTTCAGCAGCACATAGGGATGCGCCGAGGGCACGGTCGGATGCGCGAAGGCGCCCGGCGACTTGCCGGGACGGACCGGCGCGTCGATCCAGTTCTTGTCGAAGAAATCCTTGGCGATCCCGGCCATCTCGGGCGCGAAGGCGCCATAGGCGGAGAGCACGGTGTCGCGCGCCTCGGTCCAGGGGATCGTGCGGCTCGGCACCTTCGGCAAAGGCGCGTTGCGGTCCCAGTGGTCGAGCGCGTCCTTGCCGAACCACTTCGCCTTGAGCTTGTAGTAGCGGTGCGACAGGCGCGGATAGGCGTCGCGGACGGCGGCGACCAGCGCGTCGACCACTTCCGGCTCGACCCGGTTGGCGAGATGGCGCGAGGCGGCGACGTCCTCGAAGCCGCGCCAGCGGTCCGAGATCTCCTTGTCCTTGGCGAGCGTGTTGGTGACCAGCGTGAACAAGCGGATGTTCTTGCCGAAGGTCACGGCCAGCGCCTCGGAGGCGGCCTTGCGCTTCGCCTCGTCCGGGTCCTGCATCAGGTTCAGCGTCGGCTCGAGCGTCAGCTCCTCGCCGTTCACGTCGAAACGCAGCGAGGCCATCGTCTCGTCGAACAGCCGGTTCCAGGCGCCGCGGCCGGTGACCGACTTCTCGTGGAAGAGCTGCTCGACGCGGTCTTCCAGCTGGTACGGCTTCTCCTTGCGGACATCCTCGATCCACGGGCGGTAATGCGCGAGCGCCGGATCCGCCTGCATCGCCGCCTCGAGCATGGCGTCGTCGACGCGGTTCAGCTCCAGCGTGAAGAACAGCAGATGCGTCGAGGCGTCGGTGATCTTCTGCTGCACGTCGCCATAAAACTTGGCGCCGACCGGATCGGTGGTGTCGCCGGAATAGACGAGGCCGGCATAGGAGATGATGCGGCCGAGCAGCTCGTCGAGCGCCTCATAGGCGCGAATCGCGGCGACGAGGCCGCCGTCGCGGGCGAGACCCTCGAGCTTGCCCTTGTAGGCGGTCTCGAAGGCGACCGAATCGGCCTGCCCCTTGGCGAGATCGGCGACGAGCACCGGCGATTCCATGCCGGGATAGAGATCGGCCAGGTTCCATTCCGGCAACGGGCCGAGCGCCGCGTCGGCGGGCTGGCTGGCAAGGGCGGAACTCTTCGGGATCGCGGAGGTGAAGGACATGGAAGATCCGATAACGCGAGAAAGATTGGCTCATACTTAGGGGTCCACCCCCATCCGGATCAACCCGTCCGTCCCCGCCTCGGCGCAACGGAGTGGGGATTCGGCCGCGCCCGGCGACAGGGGTAACAGCGCGTTAACGCTGCGATCCGATCATGCCCCGACCGGCGCCCCGGCAATGTCCGACATCGCGCCGCCCTCGCCCGCCGAAACATCGTGAAGCGACGTCATGCCCGCAGAGATCCTCATCGTCGACGCCGACCCCGCCCAGCGGCGGCTTCTGGCTGCGGCGGCGAACCGGCTCGGGCACGAGGTCGAGCTGCTGGCGGATGGCCGCTCGGCGCTCGAGCGCCTCGCCGCGCCGGACGGCGGCCGCTTCGACCTGATGATCCTCGACCTCGTCCTGCCGG
>JAFKJZ010000147.1 GCA_017305815.1 Hyphomicrobiales bacterium | reverse complement strand
TCGCCACCTCGCCGGCGCGGCAGTTCCTGAATTCGACCTTCAACGAGACGCCGTCCTCGATCGGCCGGGAGGGCCGCCCCGAACTGATGATCCATCCGGACGACGCCGCCGGCCTCGGCATCGCCGCCGAAGACCTGGTCACGGTCGGCAACCGGCGCGGCGAGGTGAAGGTGCATGCCCGCCTGTTCGAGGGGCTGAAGCGCGGCGTGGTGATTTCGGAAGGCCTCTGGCCGAACAGCGCCTTCGTCGACGGCAAGGGCATCAACACGCTGACCGGCGCCGACCCTGTCGCTCCTTTCGGCGGAGCGGCGGTGCATGACATCAAGGTGTGGGTGAGGGCGGCCTGAGGCCGTCCTTTCGACCCGTCGGCGCAGGCCCGGTTCGGCACGGTTTCAGGCGACGTCGCCGGACGCCGTGCCGCGACCGGCGGCGGCCGCTATGATCGGCATCGTCGATTCCCTGCCGGAGATGGGCGTGACCGAGTTCGAGCCGTTCTATCGCCTCGCCGTGGCTGCCGCGATCGGCCTGACCGTCGGCGTCGAGCGCCATTGGCGCGAGCGCGAGGCCGCTTCCGGTCAGCGCACGGCGGGCATTCGCACTTTTGCGCTGATCGGCATGCTGGGCGGCGCCGCCGGACTGATCGAGGCGGCGCTTCCGGCCGGCGGGCCGCCGGGCCTTGTCGTCGCCTCGATCTTCCTCGCCTTTGCCGGCATCTTCGCCTTCTACAAGTGGCGCGAGGAGCAGGCGGAATCTGACTTCAGTGTGACGACCGTGGTCGCGGCCATGCTCACCTATCTGTTCGGTGTCCTGGCCGTGGTCGGCGATCTCCGCCTTGCCGCCGCCGGCGCCGTCGGCCTGACCGCGATCCTCGCCAGCCGCGAACCGCTGCACCGCTTCATCGAGCAGCTGAGCTGGGTCGAGCTACGTTCGGCGATCATCCTCCTGGCGATGAGCTTCGTCATCCTCCCCCTGCTGCCGGAAGCGCCCTATGGGCCGTTTGGCGGCGTGTCGCTGCGGTCCGTCTGGTCGCTCGCCATCCTGCTCGCGGCGATCTCCTATGTGGGCTATGTCGCCGTCCGCCTCTTTGGCGCGGGGAGGGGCGAGCTGGCGGCAGGCGCCGCCGGCGGGCTTGTATCCTCGACGGCGGTCACGCTCGACAATGCGCGCCGCGTCGCCGCCGGCGGTGATGCCGACCGGCTCGCGGCCGGGGCGGCCGCGGCGGGATGCGTTTCCTATCTTCGCTCCGCCGTGCTGGCGGTCGGCCTCGCGCCCGCGCTTGCGGGCTTCCTGCTGCCGCCGCTGCTGCTCGGGGCGCTGGTCATGGCCTCCGCCGCCTTGTGGCTGGTGCGCGGCCGCCTCGCCAGCGCCCATGAACTCGGCCGGCTGGACAATCCGTTCGAGCTGGCAGGCGTGCTGAAGGTCGTGCTGTTCCTGACCGCTATCGGCTTCGCCGTGCGCGCGGCATCGAGCGTCTTCGGTTCGGCCGGCATCGTGTCAGTGTCCGCCCTGGCGGGCATCGGCGATGTCGACGCCGCGATCGTGACCGTGGCGAAGCTTCCCAACCTCGACACCGGGATCGCGGCTTTGGCGATCGCCCTGACGGTGGCGGTGAATACCATCGCCAAGGCCGTCTATGCACTGGTGGTCGGCCGAGGTCGCTTTGGACGGCTGTTCGGCGGGGTTTCGGCCATCACGCTGCTCGTCGCGACAGCGGCCTTCTTGCTGGCGCGGGCGGTTGCCGGCTGAGCGTTCTGCCGGTCAGCTTTCGAAGGTGGGGCCGATCAGCATGCCGCCGAGATCGGCCGGCAGGTCCTCGTGCAGCTTCAGCCGCTCGTCCTCGACGGTCGCGAGGCCGGAGGCGACGAGGGCGAGCGCCAGCGGGTAGAGCTGGTGCTCGGCTGTCAGCACCCGCTTTGACAGCGTGTCGGGCGTATCGTCGAGCGCGATCGGCACGGCGGCCTGGCCGATGATCGGGCCGGAATCCATCTGCGCGCGGACGAAATGCACGGTGCAGCCATGCAGCCGCATTCCCGCCTCCAGCGCGCGCTCATGCGTGTGCAGGCCGGGGAACAGCGGCAGCAGCGACGGGTGGATGTTGATCATCCGGTCGCGCCAGCCCTCGACGAAGCCATCGGTCAGAAGCCGCATGAAACCGGCGAGACAGACGAGATCGATGTTCTCGGCGCGCAGCCGCGCATCCATCGCCGCGTCGAACTCGGCGCGGCTGCCATAGGCCTTGTGATCAATGACGGTCGTCGCGATGCCGGCTTCCGCCGCGCGGACGAGGCCGCCCGCATCGGCGCGGTTCGAAAGCACCAGCGCGATCTCGGCCGGGAATTCGGGATCCGCCGCCGCCTCGATCAGCGCCGTCATGTTCGAGCCGCGGCCCGAGATCAGGATCGCGACGCGCTTTCTTGCCATGTTCAGATCGCCAGCGCGCCGGAGAATTCGACGCCTTCGCCGCTGCGCGGAACCAGCGTGCCGAGCCGCATCACGGTCTCGCCCTCGGCGGCGAGCGCCGCGGTGACGGCCTCGACCGCGTCGGGGCTGACGACGACGATCATGCCGACGCCGCAGTTGAAGGTGCGCAGCATCTCGTGCTCGGCGACGCCGCCCGTGCGGGAGAGCCAGCCGAAGACCGGCGGCACGGCGACGGCGTCGAGATCGACGGAAGCGGCGAGCGCATCCGGCAGGACGCGCGGAATGTTGTCGACGAAGCCGCCGCCGGTGATGTGGGCCATCGCCTTGATCGCGCCCGTGGCGCGGATCGCGGCGAGAAGCGGCTTCACGTAGATGCGGGTCGGCGCGAGCAGGGCGCGGCCGAGCGAAAGTTCCGGCGCGAACGGGGCAGGGGCGTCGAAGCCGAGGCCGGAGATCTCGACGATCTTGCGCACCAGCGAGAAGCCGTTCGAATGCACGCCGGAGGAAGCGAGGCCGAGCAGCACGTCGCACTCGGCGATATCCGGGCGCGGCAGCAGGCCGGCGCGCTCGACGGCGCCGACGGCGAAGCCGGCGAGGTCGTAGTCGCCCGCCTTGTAGAGGCCCGGCATCTCGGCCGTCTCGCCGCCGATCAGCGCGGCGCCGGCGATGCGGCAGCCCTCGGCGATGCCGGCGACGACGGTAGCGGCCTCGTTCGGGTCGAGCTTGCCGGTGGCGAAATAGTCGAGGAAGAACAGCGGCTCGGCGCCCTGCACGATCAGGTCGTTGACGCACATGGCGACGAGATCGATGCCGACCGTGTCGTGGATGCCGGTATCGATCGCGACCTTGAGCTTGGTGCCGACGCCGTCATTGGCGGCAACCAGCAGCGGATCGGTGTAACCGGCCGCCTTCGGATCGAAGATGCCGCCGAAGCCGCCGATATCGGCGTCCGCGCCGGGACGGCGTGTCGCTTTCACCAGCGGCTTGATCATGTCGACGAGACGGTTGCCGGCGTCGATATCGACACCCGCGTCGGCATAGCTCAGGGCGTTTTTGGCGCCGGTCTTTTCGGTCATCGAAGGATCCCGGTTGCTTTGGGCAGGGAGGACCACATTCGCGCCGTCGCCGTCAACCCGGAATCACCGGATGCCTGCGATTGCGGCGCTTTCCTGCTCGCCGGTCCTTGCAAGGGTGCGGTGCCGGCGCAGGGTCCCTTCATGGCGAAAACCCAGGCGCTGGTAGTTGTAGATCGAGGCGGTATTGCTGGCATGCACCATGCCGAAGGCGCGATGGCCGCCAGCCTGGTCGAAGATGAAGTCGAGCAGCGCTGCGCGCACTTCCTGCACGACGCCTTTGCCCCACCAGGCATGGTCGCCTATGCCGACATAGAGCGAGGCGATGCCGGGCTCTGTGAAATTCACGCCATGCGCGCCGATCAGCGTCTCCGTCCCGCGCGGGAAGATGGCGAAATGGAAGATCTTCCGGTTGTCCGGGCGGTTGAAGCGCCGCCGCCACTGCCGCGGTTTGTAGGGACCGGGAGGCCAGCCCAGGCCCTCGACGAAATCGGTGTCTTCAGACCAGTGCAGGCTGCGCGCACCGAGCCAATCGCGGCGCACGGCCCTGAGCGTGAAGCGCTCGGTTTCGATGACGACGCGGGGCAGCGGCAACAACCGCTTCAGCAACGATTTGACCACCCGGCACTCCTTCGTCCAGAGGGCGCTTTCCCGGCCGACATCGCTCAGCCAAGCAATTCGGCGACGGAGGGCACGTCGATCGCCCGCAGCATCTCTTCCGGCGGAAGGCGCTCGCCGCGATACGTCTCGATCGCCAGGATGATGCGGACATGGCCGATGCTGTCCCAGCCGGGCACGG
>JAFKJZ010000146.1 GCA_017305815.1 Hyphomicrobiales bacterium | reverse complement strand
AGCTTGAGCGCTTCGTCCTTCTTGCCCGAAATCCCCAGCCCCGTTCGCTTCGGCGCAGCTTCCCCGGGAAAGCCGCTCGGCTCCCGATTGCACCTGTCTGGCGACAGCAGCGCATTTTCTCGCGGCTGTCGATGGGCGAGGGGCGGTGCTAGCGGTCTTCTCCGGCTGCATCCCCGGATTCCAGGATCGCCCTCAGCACCACCGCCTGATTGTGGGTCTCGTCCTTGGCGCCATACAGCAGTGTCGTCGTGCGGCCGGCGCATTGGGCGCGGAGGGCGGCGACGGCGTCCGGCTGTGCGGCCAACTCGGCGCGATAGCGGCTGACGAATTCGCCCCAGTTCGCTGCCTCGTGGTGGAACCAGGTGCGCAGTTCCGTGGAGGGCGCCAGTTCCTTGGCCCAGAGATCGACGCCGGCGCGCGCCTTGCTGATCCCGCGCGGCCAGAGCCGGTCGACCAGCACGCGAAAGCCGTCGGCGGCAGAGGCGGGCTCATAGATGCGTTTCAGCAGGATCATGCCGGATCATCGCCGGAATGCGGCATTCGGTCCAGAGCGCGGGAGCGTCGTCAGCCGGTGGCCGGCGCGACGGCCTTCGCCGGTTGCCGCTGCACGCGCTGGCCGTACCAGATGCTGCCGAGCACGGCGACCATGCCGATCAGCTGCGCCGGGCTCAATGTCTGGCCGAGCGCGGCCCAGCCGAGGATGACGGCGGTGAGCGGGCTCAGGAAGCCGAGCGGCGACACGGTCGGCGGCCCCAGCCGCTCGATACCGCGGAACCACAGCGTGTAGGTCAGCGCCGCGCCGATCAGGCCGAGATAGGCGAGGCCCAGCACATTGGCGCCGGTCAGCTCTGCCGGCATCGGCTCCAGCCACAGCGCGAGCGGCAGCAGCAGGATGCCGCCGGCGGTCAGCTGCCAGGCCGTGAAGGTCAGGGGCGAGACGGGCGGCTGCCAGCGCCGCGTCAGCACGTTGCCGCAGGCCATCGACACGGCGCCGACGAGCCCGGCGAGGATGCCGATCGGATCGAGCGCCGCCTGCGGCGTCAGGATCAGCAGCGCCACGCCGGCCATGCCGACGATAGCGGCGAGCACCGCCAGCGGTCGCACGGCCGTGCCGAGCAGCAGGCGGGCGAGCAGGATGACGATCAGCGGCTGCACGGCGCCCACCGTCGCGGCGACGCCGCCGGGAAGCCGATAGGCCGAGACGAATAGCATCGCCCAGAAGATCGAGAAATTGAGCGCGCCGAGCACGAAGACGCGTGGCCACCAGATGCCGTGCGGCAGCCTGCGCACCGCCACGAGCAGCAGCAGGCCGGCAGGGAGGGCGCGCAGCACCGAGACCGTGAGCGGAATCCCCGGCGGCAGCAGTTCCGTCGTTACCAGATAGGTCGTGCCCCAGATCGTCGGCGCGATTGCCGTCAGGAGCAGGTCGAGATTGCGGGACATGACGGCACTTTCGCGGGATATCTCGACTTCAAGATAAATCAGTTTGTCTTGACGTCAAGATATCGCAGAGGCGATGGTCGTCCCATGGATGCCGTCGACGAAATCCTGAAGCAATGGAACCACCATCGGCCCGACCTCGATGTCGAGGCGATGGGACCGATCGGCCGGCTGGGCCGGATCGTGCATTACCTCACCCGCGAGATGGACAAAAATCTCGCCCAGTTCGGGCTGACGGCGGCGAGTTTCGACGTGCTGGCGCCGCTGCGCCGTTCCGGGCCGCCCTACCGGCTTTCGCCCGGGGATCTCCTGGCGACGATGATGGTCACCTCGGGCACGCTGACCAACCGGATCGATCAGCTCGAGAAGGCCGGACTGGTGGTGCGCCTGCCGAACCCGGACGATCGGCGCAGCCTGCTGATCTCCCTGACCGAGGCGGGCTTCGCCACGATCGACGCGGCGGTGACCGCGCATGTCGAGACGCAGAAGCGGCTGATCTCGATCCTGTCGCCCGAGGAGCAGGCGGCGCTCGATCCGCTGTTGCGGAGCTTCCTGGCCGGGATCGCGGCGCGCGAGCTAGGCTGAGGCCGCGTGCCTCGCCTCGTGATCGAGCAGCCAGCGCTTGCGCTCCGTGCCGCCGCTATAACCGGTCAGCGCCCCGTCGGCGCCGACCAGCCGGTGGCAGGGGATGACGACGCAGAACGGATTGGCGCCATTGGCATGGCCGACGGCGCGGGGTGCCTGCGGCCTGCCCAGCCGCTCCGCCAGCCGGCCATAGGCGAGCGGCGCGCCCGGCGGCACCTCGCGCAGCGCTTGCCAGACCTGCTGCTGGAACGGCGTGCCGTCCGTCTTCACCGCGATCCGTTCGAGCGCCGCGATCTCCCCGGCGAAATAGGCCCGCATCGCATCCGTGATCGCCGCCGGCGCGGCGCCCGGCCCCAGAGAAAAGCCGTCCCTGCCGAGCCGGCGCGCTAGCAGGCGATCGAGTCGGTCCTCGCATCCGACATAATCCGTCGCGCGCAAGAATCCGTCACGGTCGGCGGCGAGCAGAATGTCGCCGATTGGCGTCCGGAACGTCTCGACAGTCAGCCGGATCGGCATGGCTCAGCTCGCATCGTGGAAGATGAGCCCAAGCGTGTGTCGGCGGCCGGAGCGGACGCGGCTGACGCCATGGCGGAGGTTGACGCGGTAGCTGCCCTTCGTTCCCCGGACCGGGCGGTTGTGCACGGCGAAGGCGACGGCGTCGCCCTGGCGGAGCGGCACCACCTCGGCCCGGCTCTGCATGCGTGGCCGCTGCTCGGTCAGCACGAACTCGCCGCCGGAGAAATCCACGCCCGGCTCGGAAAGCAGGATCGCCACCTGCAGCGGGAAGGCGAGGTCGCCATAGAGGTCCTGGTGCAGGCAGTTGAAGTCGCCCGGCCCGTAGCGCAGCAGAAGCGGCGTCGGTCGAACCTGCCCGGCGGCGTGGCAGAGCGCGAGATAGTCGGCGTGATCGGCCGGATAGCGGGCGTCCTCGCCCATCCGCGCGTTCCAGTCGTTCGCGACCGACGCCAGCCGCGGATAGAGCGCGGTGCGCAGGCTCGCCACCAGATCCGGCAGCGGATAGCGGAAATAGCGGTATTCGCCCCGGCCGAAGCCGTGCCGCGCCATGTGGATATGGCTGCGGAAATGCGCCTCCTCGTCATAGAGCGCCGCGATCGCCCGGCACTCTTCCGCCGAAAGCAGGCCCTCCAGCACGGCATTGCCGTAGCCGTTGAGATCGGCGGCGAGGCGTTGCCAATCATGGCCGCCGACGCGGGTCTCGGCCGCGTCGGCGATGTCGGTCAGGCGGGGCGCGGCGGCGTTCATGCCTGCGCCTCCTTCTCGAGCAGCGCGCGCTTGCGCTCGACGCCCCAGCGATAGCCGGAAAGCGCGCCGTCGTTGCGGACGACCCGGTGGCAGGGGATCGCCACCGCGATGGCGTTGGCGGCGCAGGCGCCCGCGACGGCGCGCATGGCGGTCGGCGCGCCGATCCGCTCGGCGATGTCGCGATAGCTCGCCGTCTCGCCGGCCGGGATCGCGCGCAGCGCCTGCCAGACGCGCTGCTGGAACGCCGTGCCGCGCACGTCGAGCGGCAGATCGAGGCCGAGCTGCGGCGCCTCGACGAAGCCGACCACCCGCGCCACCAGCGCCTCGAATTCAGCGTCGCCGCCGATCAGGTCGGCGTTC
>JAFKJZ010000145.1 GCA_017305815.1 Hyphomicrobiales bacterium | reverse complement strand
TCTGGGGTTAACGGATCGCTAACAGAAACGGCCGCTTCGAACGCCTCGAAGCGGCCGTTTCTGTTTCCGCCGGAGCGTCTTCGCGCGAAGCGGGGACCGGTTGGCGCGGAAGAAGACCCGGTCCGATCCTAGTCGTCATCCTCGTCGACGACCCAGTGCTTCACCGTCGTCAGGCTGCGGAGATATTGCGGCGGCGCATAGGCCTCGGCGCCGAGCTCGTAGGCGGCGCGCCACGGCCAGCGCGGATCGGCGAGGATGGCGCGGGCGAGCGCGATCATGTCGGCCCTGCCCTCCTGCAGCACCGCTTCCGCCTCGGCCGGCGTGGTGATCAGGCCGACGGCCCGCGTCACGATGTCGGCGCCCTTGCGAATTTTCTCCGCGAATTCAACCTGATAGAGCGGGCCGAGCGGGATCTTCGCGTCATGCGCGTTGCCGCCGGTGGAGGCGCAGATATAGACGACGCCCGCCGCCTTCAGCGCCTTGGCGACCTCGACCGCCTCTTCGACGTTGAAATTGTCCCGCTCCACCCATTCCGCCGCCGAAAGCCGCGCGCCGACGAACATCCGTTCCGGCAGCGCCGCGCGCACCGCCTTCGCCACCGTCACGATCAGCCGCATCCGGTTCTCGAGGCTGCCGCCCCAGCGGTCGGTGCGCCGGTTCGAGATCGGCGACAGGAATTCGTGCAGCAGATAGCCATGCGCGCCATGCAGCTCGACGAAATCGAGCCCGGCCCGCTCCGCCCGCCTGGCGGCGGCGACGAAGGCTTCGACGATCGTCTCGATGCCGGCCTCGTCCAGCGCCGTCGGCGTATGCCAGCCGGGCGCGAACGGAATGGCGGAAGGCCCCACCGTCTGCCAGGCGTCCTGCTCCGGCGTCAGCGGCCCGCCACCGAGCCAGGGCAGTTGCGTCGAGGCCTTGCGGCCGGCATGGCCGAGCTGCACGCCGAAGACGGCGCCCGGCGCCGCCACGCGCCGCGCCGTCGCCAGCGCCCGCGCCATCGCCGCCTCGTTGGCGTCCGAATAGAGCCCGAGGCAGCCATGCGAAATCCGGCCGCGCCGCTCGACCCCGGTCGCCTCGAAGGTCACCATGCCGGCGCCCGAAATGCCCAGCGTCATCCAGTGCTGGATGTGCCAGTCGGTCGCCGAGCCGTCATCGGCGGAATACATGCACATCGGCGCCACGGCGATGCGGTTCGGTATCGTGAATTCGCCGAGCGTGATGGGAGTGAAGAGCGCACTGGTCATCGATCGATCCATTCAGGGAAGATTGGCAATAGGCGGGGATCCGCGCCCGTTCGGCGCGAAGGCGGTCAGCGCGAGGTGTCGAGGCGCTGGCCGGTCGAAGCGTTGACGCGCCACCAGCCGGCGACGGCATGGCGCGGCCGATGCGCCGGCAGCACCTCGTGCGGGATTTCCTCCGACATCATCAGGACGATCCGGCCGGCCTGGGGAACGACCTCCATCGTGCCGGCGTCCTCTTCCGTCGTTTCCCACAGGCGCAGGATGCCGCCATAGTCGGCCTGCCAGCCGGCATCGAGATAGATCACCATCGACACGACGCGATTGCGCGCGCCGGAAAGGCTATCGAGATGGCGACCATAGAAGCCGCCGGTCGGATAGGCGATGAAATTGCACTCGAAGTCGAACAGGCCGAGGAAGAGCCGGCGATTGATGGCAATGCGCAGCTGCTCGGCCACGTCCAGCAGCCGCCGCTCGGTCGTCGTGCTGCCGTCGAACCAGCGGATCGCCGCCCGCCGGATCTCGGCCGCCTGGCGACGGCCGCCCTCGCGGCCGACCGCCGCGGCGGCCAACGCCCCGGAGGCTTCAAGCCCCGCCAGCTCGCCGGCCAGGCTTCGGATCAAATCTGGATGGAGAAGGTCGTCGACGACGCAGTAGCCTTTTCGGGCAAGACCCTCGATGGCTGCGTCGCCGACGGACCTGTCGAAATCGTCCGTCTCCGCCTCGACAAGTTCATTCAAGATGCGGCAACCCCCGTACCGATGGGACAAGACACGCCGGTGCCGCCCAGCCCGCAATAGCCGCCGGGATTCTTGGCGAGATATTGCTGGTGGTCGTCCTCGGCGAAATAGAAGGGCGGCCGGTCGACGATCTCGGTGGTGATAGGGCTGAAGCCGCGCTGCACCAGCGCCGCCTGATAGGCGTCTCGAGCCGCTTCCGCCGCCTGCCGCTCCGCCGCGTCGGCGACATAGATGCCGGAGCGGTACTGCGTGCCGACATCGTTGCCCTGGCGCATGCCCTGGGTCGGATCGTGGCTCTCGAAGAATACCTTCAGCAGATCGTCATAGGAGACCACCGCCGGATCATAGGCGACGAGCACCACCTCGTTGTGGCCGGTCATGCCGGTGCAGACCTCGGAATAGGTCGGGTTCGGCGTCTCGCCGCCGGCATAGCCGACCGCCGTCGCCCAGACGCCCTGGGTCTGCCAGAACTTGCGCTCCGCCCCCCAGAAGCAGCCGAGGCCGAACAGGGCCGTGCGGACGCCGTCCGGATAGGGCCCGGCGATCGGGTGGCCGTTGACGAAATGCAGGCCGGGCTCGACGATAGGCTGCGCGCGGCCGGGCAAGGCTTCGCCCCGCGCGGGCATGCGGGTCTTGCGCGCGAAAAGGTCGAGGAGATTCATGGAAAGTCTCCTTGTCTGAGAGAGGATGTCAGGCGACGACGGAGTGGTAGCGGCGCCGCCGCCCTGCGAGAAGAAGGCAGGCGCCGATGGCGCCAAGCACCAGCCAGGTCGGCAGCGTCAGCAGGAACTGGATCACCGGCGACCACACCCACGGACCGACATAGACCTCGACATGGGTGGCGACGGCGGCTTGCAGGGCGTTCAGACTGGCGGGATCGAAGGCGAACCACGCCTGGCCCAGCGGCGTCACCGTCAGCGTCGAGGCGGCGATCGACTTGGTGCCGTCGATGACGAGCCCGACCACCGCTCCGGCGATGGCGAAAAGGCCGAGCAGGCGGACGAGAAGTGTGAACATGATCGGGTCCCTCGTCGCGGCCCGGCAGGCCCGTCTGGTCAGCGGCGACTGGCCCAGAGATAGTGTGGCGGCGCGAATTCGGCAACGCTTGCCGAAGCGACGGCCACGAATACGCGACGATCCCCGGCTGATTTCGCCGGGACCCTTGCGGCGGCCCATGGCTTCGTGATACCGCACCGCCTGTCTTGCCAAGAGCAGGACCTGCCCGCCCGCACGATGCGCCCGCCGCCTCGAATGCTGCGCCGGCAGACTTCCACGCCGCAAGGCGTTTGGTACGGAGGGGTGGCCGAGTGGTTGAAGGCGCACGCCTGGAAAGTGTGTATACGGGAAACCGTATCGCGGGTTCGAATCCCGCTCCCTCCGCCAGCCACTCGATCTAACGCGTTGAAGTTACGATCCAATTTCGATTGACCCAGGGTTTATTCCCCCTGGGCTTCCCCCAACACATTTTTAACCCAACTTTGCCGGGCCATAACTTCTCAGCATTGCGGACGTCGCGCGCCGACAGTCAAGAAAGAAACATACTGCGCCTGACGAGTTCGCGTGCTCGATCAACCGTCGAGGCGCGCAGACTCTCTTCCGACACTGCAGGGCGATCCGCGTCGTATTCGAGCGAAATGGTGATATCGCCACCTTCATGTTCGCCGCGGGGATC
>JAFKJZ010000144.1:1683-5345 GCA_017305815.1 Hyphomicrobiales bacterium | reverse complement strand
GTCATGTCGGCGGTGCGGCGGTCGAGGCCTTCCGTGAGCTCCTCGGTGACGCGGGCGAGCGTCTCGTTGACCTCTCTGCCGCGCTCGGCGACCGTTTCGGCCATGGCGCGGCCGGTCGTCTCGAGCGTCTCGTTGATGTCGGCGCTGCGAGCCAGCAGCACGTCCGTGACTTCGGCGCTGGTGCGAGAGAAGGATTCGGTGACGTCGGTTGCGGCGCCGGTCAGGCGGCTGACCAGGTCCTCGCCGCGCAGCGACAGCTTGTTGATCATCTCGTCGCCGGCCGTGCCGAGTGCAGAGGTGATGCTGTCGCCGCGACCGGCCAGCGCCTGGGTGATGCGGTCGCCGGAGCCGATGATGTTGGCGGCGATCTGCTCGCTCGCCTCGCCGAGGTCCTTCGACAGCGATTCCTGCGCCGAGACGATCGAAGTGCGGACGCGCTCCGAATTGATCACGATCGCCTCGCGCTGGTTGGCGAGGTCGTCGATCAGGCCGCGCATGCGGACTTCATTGTCGGAGTAAGAGCGTTCGAGGGCTGCCACCTCGTTGTGGACGAGCAGCTCCAGCTCGCTGGCGCGGGCGAGCGCCCGCTCGATGCCGTCGCCCATGGCGGCGACTTCGCGACGGATGGCCTGGCTGACGGTAACGACCGCCTCGGAGGCGGCTTCCTCGGGCTCGGAAAGGCGGGCGGCGACATCGGAGATCGAGCGCGCGGCGATGCGCATTTCCTGGGCGCGGGCCACCATCATGGCGATGCCCCAGACGATGCCGACCGGCAGCACGAGGGCGAGCGCGATGTTGGTGAACTGGGCAGAGCCGACGGCGCCGTCACCGGAGAACAGGCTGATATTGGCGGAGCTCACATAGGCGGCGATGGCGCCTACCCAAGCGATCGAGAGCAGCGAGGCAAGCGGATAGATCAGGCGCGACGGACGGCGCGCGGGAAGCGAGGCGCCACCGACGCGGCGATCGTCGTTGGCAGGCATGCGGCTGTTGCGGCCGGATTGGCGGCCGCGCGGCGAGGCGGCAGGTTCTTCGGTGCGGGTCGGCGAGGGCAGGGGGCGGTTCGCCGCGGCCGGCGGCGCATCGACCTTGCGCGGCGCGTCGGCGCGGCGCGGCGCGTCGCCCTTGCGGGGCGCTTCCTGAAGCCTTGGCGGTTCGAGCCGGCGATCCCGCGGAGCGCCTGTGGCCTGTGTCCGTGGGTTGGTCGCCGCCGGAGCGTCGAAATCGATCCGGAGCGCCTCCTCTACGGCGGTGAGCGCTGCATCCACCGGGTCCTTGGACTTCGGGGTATTCGCCATTTTCTAGCCTCGCGTCCGTACTCGATACTTTGTCGGCCGCTCCGACGGGAGACCCGTCAAAAGCACGAGGATGCTTCCAGGACACAGCTAGCGCTTGATACGTGCGCCGAGATTGCCACGACCCGTAGATCAGCCCGTCCCCCGGAGCCGCAATACTCGCGTCCCAGATCGGCCTTCACACCCTTGCCCGTAGCCCCACCTTTTGGCACATTCGGGGCAGGGGTACAAGAAAGTACGGCTTTCGGCCTGAAATTGTTAACAAGGTATTGACGGCTTTCATTGCGAATGCTGCGCGGTTCGCTGCCAGCAGACGCGATATGATTCGAAGTCGTTTTCCGGATCCTAGCGGCGCAACGCTGCTCACATCGACGTTATCGTTGGCCTGATGTTGGCTCGATCTCGCCAGTCCGGCGGATTTCGTAGGTCTCGATCTGTCGATGTCGAGAATTTAGGACGATTTTTGCTTGCATCTGAAATGAATAATGCGCGATTTGCTTTCCGGCCGGTCGGGCACGGCAGGCTAGACAGGACCTGGGTGGCCGCGGCGAACGGAAATTCTGCTCCGAAACGGAACCGGCCCCGGTCGCGCCATTGCCGTTAACCAAGGCGGCAGAATTCCTGCCTTTCGCCGCTGGGGGCGCCCGCGTCACCGCGGCCCTTGGCACGCCCTCGCCATATCGCCTATAGGGAGCGGTCTTTTTGCAGCGTTTCGGATCCCATGGCCAAGATCACCTATATCGCCTTCGATGGCACGCCTTACGAGATTGAAGCCCGTGACGGCACGTCCGTGATGGAAAACGCCGTGCGCAACGGCGTGCCGGGCATCGAGGCCGAATGCGGCGGCGCCTGCGCCTGCGCGACCTGCCACGTCTATGTCGACGAGGCCTGGGTGGCGGCCACCGGCGAGCCCGAGCCGATGGAAGAGGACATGCTCGACTTCGCGCAGGACGTGCAGCCGAACTCGCGCCTGTCCTGCCAGATCCGCGTCAAGCCGGAGCTCGACGGTCTCGTCGTCCGCATTCCGGAACGCCAGGGCTGAGCGATCCGCGGGCTGCCGAGGGTGGTTTTGCTCGCGGTAGGCCTTTTGACAGAACTTTGATGCTTTGCAGCGACGGCCCCAGCGGTTAAACGTCGCGCATTCTCGATTGCAACGGAATGATCATGAGCGAAACGATCGAAGCCGATGTCGTTATCGTCGGCGCAGGACCCGTCGGACTGTTTGCCGTCTTCGAACTGGGCCTGCTCGACGTCCGCTGTCACCTGATCGATATCCTGGACAAACCGGGCGGCCAGTGCGCCGAACTCTATCCGGAGAAGCCGATCTACGACATTCCGGCGTTTCCGATCATCACCGGCGACGGCCTGACCGAAAACCTGATGGCGCAGATCAAGCCGTTCGACCCGATGTTCCATCTCGGCGAGCAGGTCAACAGCATCGAGCGCCTGGAAGACGGTTCGTTCCGCGTCACCACCGATGCCGACAAGGTGTTCCTGACCAAGGTCGTCGTCATCGCCGCTGGCGGCGGCTCGTTCCAGCCGAAGCGCCCGCCGGTCCCGGCGATCGAGAATTTCGAAGGCAAGTCGGTCTTCTATTCCGTCCGCAAGATGGAATCCTTCCGCGACCACGACATCCTGATCGTCGGCGGCGGCGATTCCGCGCTCGACTGGACGCTCAATCTGCAGCCGATCGCCCGGAGCGTCACGCTGATGCACCGCCGCGACGCCTTCCGCGCCGCGCCGGACAGCGTCAACAAAATGCGCGCCCTGGTCGATGCCGGCGAGATGAAGCTGATCTTCGGCCAGGTCACCGGCCTCGAGGGCGAGGACGGCCAGATCTCGCATGCCGTCATCACCGACAATGACGATCAGGAGCACAAGCTGCCGACGACGCGGCTGCTGCCGTTCTTCGGCCTGACGATGAAGCTCGGCCCGATCGCCAACTGGGGCCTCAACCTGCATGAGAACCTGATCAAGGTCGACACCGAGAAGTTCCAGACCTCGGAGCCCGGCATTTTCTCGATCGGCGACATCAACTGGTACCCCGGCAAGCTGAAGCTGATCCTTTCCGGCTTCCACGAGGCGGCGCTGATGGCGCAGGCCGCAAGCCGCATCGTCTTCCCGGAAAAGAAGATCCTGTTCCAGTACACGACCTCGTCGACGAGCCTGCAGAAGAAGCTCGGCGTCGCCTGATCGAGACTGCGCCACGCATTCTGGAAGAAATACCGAGAGACCCGTTCATCCCTTGATGGACGGGTCTTTTCGTTTTCGCCGGCCCGCGCCGACATCCCCGCCACGGGGCTGCGGCCGGGCCGATCCGAGCCGCCCGGACGACGCCGGGCCTGCGCATCGGAATCAGAGGTCTCC
>JAFKJZ010000144.1:0-1665 GCA_017305815.1 Hyphomicrobiales bacterium | reverse complement strand
CCCTTTCGCCGATGCTGGAGACATTCCGAACAATCCGGCGCTGCCGCTGCTTCTTTATCGGAACGCCCTGGTGCAGCAAGACGGAACCGACCGCGCTTCGGCCTTCGAGCGTCTGTTCACCTCGCATGGCTGGGGCGGCACCTGGCGCAACGGCATGTATCCCTTCCATCACTATCATTCGACCGCGCATGAGGTGCTTGGCATCGCGTCCGGCAACGTCACGGTCCAACTCGGCGGCGAGCCTGGGCTGGCGGTGGAGCTCGATACGGGCGATGCCGTGCTCATCCCCGCAGGCGTCGGCCACAAGCGGCTGAAATCCAGCCCGGACCTGATCGTCGTCGGCGCCTATCCGCATGGCCAGCGCTGGGACCTCATCCGCGCCGACGACGTGGTCGATGGTGCGGCCGTCCGCGCCCGCATCCGTTCGGTCGACATCCCGACCGAGGATCCGATCAGCGGATCGAAAGGCCCGTTGCGGATGCATTGGGCGGCTGGGTAAGGCGCCTTCTGGCACAGGAAGAAAGACCCTCACCCAACCCTCTCCCGCTCGCGGGAGAGGGCTTTTCGGCTGGCGCCTTCGACGGCTGGGCTCGGCAGGCCCCCTCTACCGCCTGCGGGAGAGGGCTGGGGTGAGGGGCTTGCTTGCCAGGCTGGCCGGAAGCTGGTCTCACACCTCCGGCTTCTTGCCGCCCTTGCCGGCGTTGAGCTTCGTCAGTTCGGCGATGAAATCCGCCATCGCCGGCGGCTTCTCGGCTATGAAGGGCAGGGGCCGGCAGACGTCGATCGCGGCGATGCCGACGCGGGCCGTCAGGATGCCGTTGATCACGCCCTCGCCGAGCCGGGCTGACAGCCGCGCCGCGATGCCATGGCCGAGGATCTGCTGTACGAGGGAATCGCCCGCCGCCATGCCGCCGGTCACCGCCAGATGGGCGATGACGGTGCGGGCGAGGCGCAGAAAGCCGAGCGTGCCGGGCCGGCCGCCATAGAGCTGGCCGAGCTGGCGGATCAGCCGCAGCGCCGTCACCAGCACGAACAGCAGATCGACGAGCGCGCGCGGCGAGATCGCCGTCACCAGCGTCACCCGCTTGGCGGCCGAGAGCACCAGAGTCTGCGCCGCGGCGTCGAGCGGGCGCAGCAGTTCGTGCTCGGAGAGGCCGATCAGGTCGCGGCCATCGATGATCTCGCTCGCATGCAGTTCCAGCGCGGCGCGGCCATGCGCCGTGTCCGCCCTTTCGCTATAGAGCGCGGTCAGGTCGCGCACCGAGGCGCGGGCGGCGATGCGGTCGTCGCGGCGGGCGGCGTCATCGGCCGCCTCGCGGATTTTCGTGATCCGCCGGAGCCGCAGCAATCCGCCGATCTCGCGGATGGCAAGCGCTACCAGCGCGACCAGGCCTATGGCGGCGACCGCGACCGCGAACCAGCCGAGCCATTCGGCGCGCTGGAACAGGTCGCGGATCAACTGGTCAACGGCGAGGCCGATGCCGAGCGACAGCAGGATGCCGAGCGCCGAAACCAGGATGTTGGCCCAGCGCGGGCCGCGCCGCGGCTTCGGCACGGGGACCGGAAGGTCGAGCTCTTCCGGCTCGGCGATCACCACCGGCCGGTCGCCGGGGCGGTGCGCGATGTCGGGATCGTCGACGACGCGGATGCGGTCGAGGCGGAAGG
>JAFKJZ010000143.1 GCA_017305815.1 Hyphomicrobiales bacterium | reverse complement strand
CGCCGCCCATGCAGGCGTGCGGCATCTGTCTCGAACGACGCCGAGCGAAATACTTTTCCCGAAGGTGTGGCAGGCCCCGATATTTCAAATTCCGTACCAATTTCAGGCTAAGCATTCGCCCTTTGGAGTCAAGGTGATTTCAAGGACCTGAATTATAGCCTGACTATACTACTCGGCCGGCGTGGATAGATTGGCGCTCGAGCGAGATCCGGACGCCGCCTCGAGGCGCATGGCGGCTTGATTTACTACCCTTCCCTTTCGGAATGTAGCGCTGTCCCGGATGGTCCCTCGCGGCGCTGTCGCGGCGGACGCTCCGCGACATGTCTTGCGCCCATGGTCGCCGGCGCGGGGCCGCCGCGCCGGCGTCGTCTCCTACCAGGTCACGCTGCTGTTGATCGAATGCGCCTGCCTGGCGGCGTGCATCTGGGCCTGGGTGAATTCCATGGCGTGGCGGCAGAGGTCGGTACTGTCCGTCCAGAGATTGCGCCAGATGCCGAGAATGCCGGTCAGCGGCTCGCCGGCCACCGCCGAGGAGAAGGATTCGAAGCAGATCGGGCCCTGGTAGTTCGCCTTCACCAAGCCGCGGAAGATCTTCACGAAGTCGATCGAGCCGGTGCCGAGATAGCCGCGATGCGATTCACCGGTGTGGAAATAGCCGAGATAGTCGCCGGTATCGATGATCGCCCGTTCGGCGTCGGCTTCCTCGATGTTCATGTGATAGCAGTCGAGGTGGACCTTGACGTTGGCCATGCCGACGCGCTTGCAGAGCTCGACGCCCTGGGCGGCGGTGTTGATGACGTTGGTCTCGTAGCGGTTCACCACCTCGAGGCCGAGGGTGATGTTGCTCTTCGCCGCTTCTTCGGCGACGCGCTGCAGCACCTCGACCGCGCCGGCGACGCCTTCCGGCGTGGCGGCGGTGAAATACTTCTGGAAGCCGGAATAGAGGATGCCGGTGATGTGGGTGCCGCCGAGGTCGCGCGTGGTGGCGACGACCTTCATCAGGTGCGCCTCGCCGCGCTTCTTCTTGTCGGGATCGCCGGAGGAGATATCGCAGCTGTCGTCGAGGCCGAGCGAGGTGGTGATGCCGAGCCCGCTCTTCTCCAGCTCCTTGCGGGTGAAGTCGATGTCGATCAGCGACGGATCGAGGGCCGGCGCCTCGATATAGTCGTAGCCAAGCGAGGCCGTGCTGGCGATGGCGCGGGCCGCTTCCTCGTGGCTCCAGCCGCCGACCCAGACCTGCGCGTGGACGCCCAATCGGTTTTTCATGGTTTTCCTCCCTGGTGTGAAAAGCGGGTTCAGCCCGCGTTTGTCGAAATCCCGTCCTGCGGCGAAGGCGGGGCGGTCGAGGCCCTGACCTTCAGGCTGCATTCGAGCTGGATATGCGCCGGCGGCGCGGTGTCGCCCTCGATCCGCGCTTTGAGCCTCGCCCAGATCGCCGCCCCGATCTCCGGCACCGGCTGGCGGATGGCGGTCAGCGGCGTCGCCCGCGCCCGCATCCAGGCATAGTCGTCGAAGCCGATCAGCGAGATCGGCCGCGGAACCGCGATCTGCCGGTCGGCCAGCGCCGCCAGGGCGCCGAGCGTGGTGAAATTGGTCAGCGCCAGGATGGCGGTCGGCCAGGGGGTCTCCTCCAGCCACTGGAAGATCCGCACCGCGGCGCGCTCGAAATGATTTCCGGCTTCGAGGAAGGTCGGTTCCGGCGCGCCGGCGCGCGCCAGCGTTTCTGCGATGCCGGCGCAGCGCTCGCGAATGTTGCCGAGCGACAGCACGGAGGCGGCGACGAGGATGTTGCGATGGCCGAGCTCGAGGAGATGCTGCGCGCCGATCGTGCCGGCGTTCACGTTGTCGACGGATACGGTGTCGGCGCTGGGATCGCGGGTGATGCGGTCGGCGACGACATAGGGGATTCTCGTCCGCTCGATCAGGGCGCGGGTGGGAAACTCGTCGGAGCAGGGGATGACGACCAGCCCGGCCGGTCGCCAGGCCAGCATGGCGGCGAGCCGAGACTGCTCAGTCGCCTCGTCGCCATTCGAGCTCGCGACGATGATCTCGTAGCCCTGGTCGCTCAGGCAGCTCTCCACCGCCGAGACGATGGAGGTGAAGAACGGATTGTCGAGATCGGGAACGAGGACGGCGATGATCCGCGCCTTGCCGGTGCGCAGCAGCGCGCCCGCCCGGTCGGCCTGGTAGCCCAGTTCGCGGGCCGCTTCGCGAACCCGCGCCGCCAGCGCCGGGTTGACCGGCTTGCTGCCGTTCATGACATTGGAAACGGTGCCGGGCGACACGCCGGCCCGCTCGGCGACGTCGCGAATGGAGACCGGCTTGTCCGACATGGACGGGACCTCTCGGCAAGGCGGCATCGCCGCAAAACGATTTACCGAAAAACGTTTTACGACGGCGGCGGCCGCTTCGCAATCACGATCTGATGGGCCAATGCGCCCGGCGAGCCGGCAAGCCGGCGATCCGTCGACGAGGCGCTAGTCGCCGGTCAGGTCGAGGCCGGCGGCGCTCTCGCGCAATTGCGCCAGCAGGGCGACGCGGCGGGCTTCCGGCGTATCGACCGGCAGCACGAAGCACAGCGTCAGCGAGACCTGGCCGCGCCCGTCGAGGATCGGCGCCGCCAGGCACCAGGTGAAGCGGTCGGCGAGCGCCGCGGTTTCGCTGTAGCCCTGCTGCTTCGCCAGCGCGATGTCGCCGAGGAACTCCGCCTCCGCGATGACCCGGCCGTCCGGTAGCCGGAAATCCTCGGCCGGGATGAAGGCGCGGACGGCATCATCGTCCATGTGGCTGAGCAGCAGCCGGCCCGACGCGGTCCAGGGAATGGGCACCTCGACGCCGACCTGGCTGGAGATGCGGAACGGGCCGACGGAGTCGCGGCTGTCGAGCACGACATATTTGTTGCCGCGCAGGCCGCAGAGCTGCACCGTCTCGCCGGACTCCGCCGCCAGGCGCTCGAGCGCCTCGATGATGCGCGGGTAGTGGGCGTTGTGATGGCTGTAGGCCCAGCCGAACAGGTGCATGGCGCGGCCGAAATAGACGTGGCCGTCATTGCCGACCGTTTCCAGCATGTCGGCTTCGAGCAGGCGGTTGACGATCTCGTAGGTAGTGGAGCGCGGCGCCCCGATCTTCCGCGCGATGTCGCCGACGCGCATCGGCGCGCGCTGCCGCAGCAGCGCCTCCAGCAGGATGATGACGCGGTCGATGCCGCGCTTGCGTTCGTTGCCGGCTGCCGTCGTTGTCGCTGGCCGGATGGTGTCTGCGCTTGCGAATTCCGTCATCGATGGCCTGGTTGCTCGGGTCGAAGGGAAGGTTCTGGAAGGCTCTTGAAAGATGTCGTGGCTCGGACTAGCCTCTCATTTGTCCGATATACAGGCTTCTTGTCCAGTATATCAGACAAAAAATGGGGGCCCGGGCGGAGAGTTCACGACGATAGGCAGCAAGGCCGCGTCCAGGTGACGCCGCTGTCCCGCATTGTCGTTTCCCTGCGCGTCGAGGCGAAACCTTCCAGGGGAACGGCGTTTCTCAGGCCGATGCCGCGGCCAACTGCATCAAGGGCGACCGCAAGGCGCCGTACACGCTGGGCTGGGCCAACATCTATTCGGTGCCGACCTGGATGAAGCAGACCCAGGGCACGATCGAGGCCGAGGTCGAGCAGCTGAAGAAGGAAGGACTGGTCGACAAGCTTATGGTCACGGACGCGCAGGGTGATTCCAACGTCCAGATCCAGCAGATCCAGTCGATGATCGACGCCAATGTCGACGCCATCATCCTGATCGCCGGCTCGTCGACCGCGCCGGCACGCGTGCTGGCCGACGCCTGCGCCAAGGGCATCGCGATCATCAATTTCGACAGCCTCGTCGACACCAACGACGTCACCGCCAAGGTCAATACCGACTCGCACCAGTGGGGCGAGCAGGCGACCAAGTTCATGATCGATGCGCTCGGCGGCAAGGGCAAGATCCTCATCCTGAACGGCCCGGCCGGCGTTTCCGTCAGCGACGACCGTCGCGCCGGCGGCAACGAGCTGCTCAAGGCCAATCCCGGCATCGAGATCCTGGCCGAGACCAACACGGCCTATAACGTCGCCCCGGCCCAGGAGGCCGTCACAAGCCTGCTGTTCGCCCATCCCGAGATCGACGGCATCCTCTCCTTCGGCGGCGCGCTTTCGGCCGGCGCCGTGCTGGCGCTCGACAAGCAGGGCCGCGAGCAGGTGCCGATCACCGGCGAGAACGCGCGCCAGTTCCTCGAGCTCTGGAAGGAAAAGGGCCTGAAGAGCTGGGCGACGATGCAGCCGAACTGGCTCGGCGCCTTCGCCGCCTACACCGCCGTGCAGGCGCTGGAGGGCAAGGACGTGCCGGCCTTCGTCAAGGTGCCGCTGCCGATCATCGACAATTCCAACATCGACGAGTACCTCGCCCGGGCGAAGGATTTCCCGGCCGACGGCTATATCTTCTCGCCCTACGACCGCGCCCTGTTCGACAAGCTGCTGGCGCCGAAGTAGGGCCAGTCTCGTGGCATCGCCCGCTCCCATCCTCGCCGCGCGCGGGGTGTCGAAGGCGTTCTTCGGCAACCCCGTCCTGCGGACCGTTTCCATTGCCCTCATGCCGGGCCG
>JAFKJZ010000142.1 GCA_017305815.1 Hyphomicrobiales bacterium | reverse complement strand
TGGCGCCGTCCAATCTCTACATCAACGGCCGCTATATCCTGCAGCCGCAGATCTTCGACTTCCTGTCGAAGCAGGAGCGCGGCGCCGGCAACGAGATCCAGCTGACCGACGCCATGCTGAAGCTGATGGACCGCCAGTATTTCTACGGCTGCCGCTTCGACGGCCAGACCTATGACTGCGGCAACAAGGTCGGCTTCCTCGCCGCCAACGTGGCCTTCGCGCTCGACCGCCCGGATATCGCCGACGAGTTCCGCCCGGAACTCGAAAAGCTCCTGGCGCGCTGAGGCGACCGGCACCTGCCTTCGCCTCTCCCTGCGGGAAGGTGACGGTTACGGCCCCAGGCTTCGCCTGAAGGGAATACGAAAGCGGCGGCTCCGATGCGATCGGGCCGCCGTTTTCATGTTCGCCGCCGCCGGCGACTTTACCCCAGCCCTCGCAACCGGGCGGCTATCCGCGCGCGCCGGCCTTCGTCAGGAGTTCGACGATCGGCTGGAAGCCGCGCTCCCTGGCGTGCCGCAAAGGCGTGACGCCATTGCCATCCGGCAGCGACGCATCGGCTCCGCCGTCGAGCAGGAGCCCGACGATCGCGACATGGCGCTCGCCGCCGTCGCCGAGCAGGATCGCCTCGAGCAGCGCCGTCCAGCCGAGATTGTTAACATGATCGACCGCGACGCCCGCCTCGATGAGCGTGCGCACGGTTTCGACATGGACGCGTTCCGACGCCGGAATGAGCGCGGTGCCGCCATAGCGGTTGGTGCTCCCGAGGTCCGCCCCATGCGCCAGCGTCAGCTTCAGGATCTCGAGATGACCGCGGGCGCCGGCATAGAGATAGGGGCTGTCCTGGATGCGGTCCTTGGCGTTGACGTCAGCGCCGGCCAGGATCAGCAGCCGCGCGACCTCGACGAAGTCCCGATGCGTCGCGACCAGCAGCGCCGTCTCGCCCTCGGCGTTGCGGGCATCGATCGCGACGCCCTTGGCAAGGAGGTCGGCGACGGCGGCCGCGTCGTTGCGCTCGACGGCCTCGAACAGGGCGGCCGCATTCGGGGCGGTCTGGGCGGAAGCGGTCATGACACCGGACACCATGAAAAGGGTTGCGATCCCGGCAACGGCGGCGGCGCCGCTGCCGCTCAGAAGCGTTCGCCGGGACGGGTGACGGATCGGCATGGGCAGCGGTCCTCAAACTCGGGAAACGACGAGCGCGTGCCGCCCGTCAGGAGCTTCCCTTGTAGAACACCGCGGCGGTCATCGCGAACCGCAGTCTCCTCATGGATCCTGCGCCGGGCCAGTCGGAGCCGCCTCGCAATGCCTATCCGCCAAGCCCGGCATCCGCATGGGATGGACGGGGTTGCGACGGATCCATGCATCGACGTCTCGGAGATCGTCGGGATACGGCTCGGCACCGGGGAAGCTTCGATAGCTCCAGAATCGGAACCCCGCCGCCCACAGCCTGCTGAGCTTTTCCCACTGATCGACGTCGCGCTTTCTCGGCGGGCGGAAGGAGCGCCCCATCAAGGCGAGAGGTCTCTGGCATTGGGGACACGCATGATCTGTGTCGCCACTGCATTTCCACGATTTCCGACAAGCAAAGCACGCGTGCGAAATCAGATAGTCCGGCCCCCGGAAGTAGGGTCGGATGACCGGGCCGGGGACGGAACGGTTGCCGATGGCTTTCCGCAGTACCATCCGCTCGTGCTTTGTCAGGCTCGCGCTCATTCCATGAAAATGAAGCAACGCCCCGCTGCTCGCAATGGTCAGGATGTGCGCGGGCTACAGCTTGCCGATCTTGCGATCGACCCTGGCGAGGTAGCGCGCCCGGCTCTCCGGCGTCGAGCTGTCCATCTTGTAGTGCGCCATGTAGCTGGTGCGGCAGAGCGGGTGGCAGAGCGTGCGGATGCCGCGCAGCAGGATGCGCCGGCCCGGCTCGCCGATCAGCTTGGAAAGCCACCAGGTCGCCCCGCAGGTCGTCACCACGGCGAGCTTGCGGATGTTCTTCATGCCCGGGCGCGAGCCGCGCGTCGCCGTCGGCATGATGAAGGTGGCATGCGGAACCCAGACCCGCTCGAGCCAGCCCTTCAGCATGGCCGGCGGACTGAACCACCAGGTCGGATAGACGAAGACGAGGATCTCGCACCACTTGATATGCGCGAGATGGTCGGCGATCGGCACCTCGTTGACGACGGGGTCGTTGTAGACCCGCCGCTCGTCGGCGCCCATCACCGGATTGAAGCCGGAGGCGTAGAGGTCGAGCAGGCGGACCTCGTGACCGGACCGCTTCAGCGCGCCGACGACGGTGTCACGGACGGCGGCGCCAAAACTTTCCGGCACGGGATGGGCAAAGACGACAAGCGCGCGCATGAGGCTAAAAGCGTTCCATCTCTTTCGTGACGCGCTCCAGGAACGCCGATCGCGTCGCTTCCGTCGAGCGGTTCATGTCGTAATGGGTGAGGTAGGGCACGCGGCCGAGCCTGCCGACCTGCGCACGCAGCACGCGCGTGACGCTCTTTCGCGGCGGATCGCCGACGAGGAGCGCCCGCCAGCGCGCGCCGCCATAGGTCGCCACGGCCGCGAGCTTGCGGATATGGCCGAGATTGCCGACCGCCTTGCCGTTTTCCATCCGGAACGACACGCCGGGCAGGAACACCCGGTCGAAGAAGCCCTTCAGGATCGCCGGGTAGCCGAAATTCCAGACCGGATAGACGAGGACGAGCGCCTCGGCCCGCATCACCCGCTCGACATAGGGATCGACGTTGCGCCGGTTGACGGCGAGGTCGTGGTAGTCGATCCGCTCCTGCCGCGACAGGACCGGATCGAAGCCTTCGCCATAGAGGTCGCAATCATCGACCTGGTGCCCTGCCCGCGTCAGCGCGCCGACGACGGCGCCGTGCAGCGCCGCCTGGAAACTCGTCTCGACGGGATGCGCATAGAGCACCAGCACGCGCATGTCAGCTGGCCTGCTGCAGGCCCGGGAACAGGAAGGTCTTGGTCGAGGTGAAGTCGAATTCGGGGTCTTCCCAGGCGATCATCTTGCCCGGGTTGAGCAGGCCCTTCGGATCGGCCTCGCGCTTGAAGGCGAGCTGGGTCAGGTCGGTCTGCTTCATGCCGCCCTCCTCCAGCGTGTAGCGGTGCGGATTGAAGATCGGGCATCCATGTTCCTCGTGGATGCGGATGATCTCCTCCAGCCGCGCCTCGGTGGTGTAGCGCACCATCGGCAGGCCCATCGGCGTGATCTTGCCGTCGAAGCGGACGAATTCGAGATGGCCGGGCACCTCGTCGCCAAACAGCCTGGTCAGCGCCTCGATCTTCTCGATGTGGTGCGGCGGCGGATACATCGACTGCAGATAGGTGATCGACGGGTCGACGCGGATGGCGCGCAGCGTCGTGTGATTCCAGCCGAGCTCGTAGTTCGGCGGAATGCCCTTGAGGTCCTCCGCCGTATCCGAGCGGAACACCACCTCGCCCTTGCTGCGCGAGGTGAGCGCCAGGAAGGCGTCGACCGCATGCGCGGCGACCGTGACGATCGCCAGCGACTGGCCGGGCTTCAGGAACTTCTGGTGGCGCAGGAAGTAGTCGTAGGGAATCGGCGCCGCGACGGTGGCGAGTTCCTTGACGAGCAGGCCGTCGGCATTGCCGACGCCGTCGGCGTAGCGCACCGCGTCCATGTAATCGTCGAAG
>JAFKJZ010000141.1:1570-5258 GCA_017305815.1 Hyphomicrobiales bacterium | reverse complement strand
TCCATCGCGCGGTCGACGAGCACGGTGAAGCGCAGGCCGGCGCCGGTGCGGAATTCGAGCATGCGGATGCCGCGCTCGACGCCGTCGCCGAGCGTCGTCAGCCGGACGCCCGCGAATTGCGACAGCATGCCGGAATGCTCCGCCAGTTCGCGTCGCGAAAAAGTCCGCCCGAAAAGTTGCACCATGGTCGTGTCCTGATTGTCCTGTTTCGTGGAGGGCGAGGAGGTCCCGCCCGACCCTCCCCCGCGAGCGGGAGAGGGAATTTTTCTGTCTGGCGCCAGGCTCGACGAGCCCGCTGGATCAGAGACCGTTGGCGCGCAGCTTGCCGTCGAGGAACTTCTTGGCGCGCGGCACGTCGTCTTCCGACAGGTGCTCGATGATCACCGGGATGTTCGGGTGCTTTTCCGAGAGGCGCTGCAGGTAGAGGTCGTAGTTGAGCGAGCCGAGGCCAGGCGCCGGCAGTTCGATCTCGCCGACACCGCGGAAGGTGTGGCTCTCGAGCGCGTCGGAATCGCCGATATCGGCGTGCTTCTCGCTCTTGTCGTCGCCCGAACGCTTCACGTCCTTGGCATGGGCGATCTTGATCTTGTCCGTCAGCGTATCGAACACCTGGTTCAGGATCTGATCCATGCGGTCGATGTTGTGGGTCTCGAAATAGTTGGTCGGATCCATCAGCAGGCCGAGGCCGGGATGATCGACCTGCGCGAACATGCGGACGGTCTCCTCGACCGAGCCGACGACGTTGTTGACGTAGGTCTCGAGCAGGAAGACGGCGCCGTGGTCATAGGCCTCCTGCGACAGCTCGGCGATGACCTTGCGGCATTCCTCGAAGCCTTCCTCGGTCTTATTCTTCGGGTCGTGCACCCAGTCGGAGTCGGTGTTGTAGGTGCCGGTTTCCGAGATGACATAGGGGCTGCCGAGATCACGCGCGTTGCGGATGATCTCCTTCAGGTAGCCGACGCGGCGGGCGCGCTCGTCCTTGTCCGGATGGATGATGTTGGTGTAGCCGGAAATGCAGCAGATCGGCAGGTCGTGGTCACGGAACGTGTCCTTGACCTGCTTGGCCTTGGCCTTGGTGATCTGGCCGGCCGAGAGGTCGAGATCCTTGAAGTGCAGGTCGAGCTGGACGGTGTTGAAGCCGAGCCCCTTGATCTTCTTGGGGGTCTCGTCGAGGCCGTAGGGGAAATAGCCGGTGAAAATGCCGGTCTGCATCATGATAGAGTTCCTCCCTGAACTTCAGATAGCGATTTCGGAAAGCTTGACGGCGCGGCCCTCGGCCATCGAGCGGTAGCCCGCCTCGATGAGCGCCACGGTCTTGACGTTGTCAGCGACGGTGAGCGCCGGGGCATCGCCCGTCTTCACCGCGTATTGCAGTTGCTCCATCACGCCCTTGAAGGCATGCGGGAACCACATCGTGTCCCATTCCGGCGTGACCCACTTGCCGCCGGTGGTGCGCTTCGAGGCATAGGACAGCGTCGAGGCGGCGCCGGTCGGCCAGCCGATCGTGCCCTGGGCGACACCGTCCGTGCCCTCGACCCGCCACTTGATGTAGATGTCGCTGTCGAAGCCTTCCTCGCGCGGGCCGGACCAGACGTCCTCCAGCGACACGGCGAAGACGCCCGAGGCGAACTTGATCGTCGAGGCGGTGATGCCGTCCTTGTGCTCGAACTTGGTGCGTGGATCGGTGCGGGCGGCGGTGTAGATCTCGTCGACCTCGCCGAACAGAAAGCGAAGCACATCAAGGTGATGCACGCTCATGTTCGAGAGCGTCAGTCGGTCGTACTCTTCCAGGAAGGTCTGCCAGTGCGGGATGGCGCGCATCTCGATGGTGGCGATGACAGGCGTGCCGAGCTCGCCCTTGTCGAGGATCTGCTTCAGCACGCGCATCGACTGGTCGTAGCGCATGTTCTGGTTGACGGAGAGGATCTTGCCGGCGGCCTTGGCCTCGTCGCGAAGCGCGATCGCCTCCTCCAGCGTCAGCGCCAGCGGCTTCTGCGCCAGGATGCCCTTGATGTGCTTCTGCTTCAGCGCGTGGCGGATCAGCGCCGGCTGCTGGTCGGGTGGGAACGCAAGGTCGAGAATTTCGACGTTCTCGTCCTCGATCAGCGCTTCCGGTGTCTCGTGGACGGTCGGGATCGACCAGCGCTCGGCCACCTTGGCGGCATTCGCCCTGGTGCGCGAGGCGATCGCGACGACCGGAAAGCCGGCCTCGTGATAGGCGGCCAGATGGCACTCGGCCATGATCATGCCGGCGCCGATGGCGCCGATCCTGAGATCCTTGACCCGGATCTCCGGATCGGGCGCGAAGCCCTTCGAGTCTGCCATGGGTTCCTCCGTCTTTTTATTGGGCGCGGGCGACGGCCGAGCCGTCCGCCGCGAAGAAGTGGATGTCGGCCGGATCGACCGAGAGGGTGATCTTCTCGTCGGCGGCGAATTTCGGCTGGCCGCGCAGCAGCGCCCGGAGCCGTTCCTCGCCGGCCGTCAGCGTCACCACGGTGAAGCCGCCGAGCGGCTCGACCTCGAAGATCGTCGCCGCCGCGCCGTCGCCGTCGCGCCAGGGCGCGAGCTTCAGGCTCTCGGGGCGGATGCCGAAGGCGGTGGCGCGCTCGGGCACGCCGGCGAGCGGCAGGCGGATCACGCCATCCGCGGCTGTTAGCCTTCCGTTAACCGTATCGGCCGCTCCGGCGAGCAGGTTGATGGTCGGCGCACCGACGCGGCCGGCAACGTAGCGGCTGGCAGGACGATCGTAGATGGCGCGCGGCGCATCGACCTGGCGGATGACACCGCGCTCCAGGATCGCCATCCGGTCGGCGACCGACATCGCCTCTTCCTGGTCATGCGTGACATAGACCAGCGTGTGGCCGAGCTCCTGCTGCAGCCGCTTCAGCTCGACGCGGGTCTCTTCCCGTAACCGCGCATCCAGCGCCGAGATCGGGTCGTCCATCAGATAGGCGGCGGGATCGCGCACCAGGGCGCGGGCGATTGCGACGCGCTGGCGCTCGCCACCGGAGAGCTGCGCCGGCGGCTTGTGCAGGATGTGGCCGATATGGAGCTTCTCGGCGACCGAGGCGAGCTTGGCCGCGATCTGCGCCTCCGGCACCTTCCGCTCGACCAGCGGGAAGCGGATATTCTCGCGCGCGGTCATGTGCGGGAAGAGCGCCAGGTTCTGGAACACCATGGCGACGTTGCGTTCGGCCGGCGTCACCTCGTTGACGCGCTTGCCGCCGATCCGGATCTCGCCCTCGTCCGGCGTCTCCAGCCCGAGGATCAGGCGCAAAATCGTCGTCTTGCCGGAAGATGGCGGGCCGAAGAAGCAGAAGAACTCGTTGTCGCGGATGGTGAAGGAAGCCCGGTCGAGCGCCAGCGTGTCGCCATAGCGCTTCGAGACGTTCTCGAAGGTGATCTCGGCCATGCTCAGCCTCCCCGGATCGCGGCAGTGGAAGCGGCGTCGAACAGGCGGACGGCCTGCGGCGCCGGCACGATCGAGACGACGTCGCCGACCGAGAAGCCGACATCGTTTTCGGCGACGATCTTGGCGGGCTGGCCGCTCTCGACATGGACGATGGTGCGGGCGCCGATGCGCTCGACGAAGGTGACGCGGGCGCGCAGCCCCTGCCCCTCTGCGGCAAGCGTCGCCTCTTCCGGCCGGAAGCCGTATTGCACCGCCCGGCTGCCGGCGGCGCGCACC
>JAFKJZ010000141.1:0-1528 GCA_017305815.1 Hyphomicrobiales bacterium | reverse complement strand
AACCTGGCGACGAAGATGTTGGCCGGGTTGTTATAGACCTCGAGCGGGGTGCCGACCTGCTGCAGCACGCCATGATCCATCACCGCGATGCGGTCGGCCATGGTCATCGCCTCGAGCTGGTCGTGCGTGACATAGACCATGGTCTGCCGGAACTGCTTCTGCAGATGCTTCAGCTCCGTCCGCATCACGGCGCGGAAGGCGGCGTCGACGTTCGACAGCGGCTCGTCGAGCAGGAAGATCGCCGGTTCGACGATGGCCGAGCGGCCGATGGCGAGGCGCTGCAGGATGTTGACCGAGAGCTTGGCGCTCTTCTGGTCGAGCAGCGGCGTCAGCTGCAGGAAATCGGCGATGTTCTTCACGCGGCGGTCGATCTCCGACCGGCTCATGCCGCGCATCTTCGGACCATAGGCGAGGTTCTGGCGAACCGTCATATGGGTGAAGATGGCGTAGTTCTGGAACACGAAGCCGACGCCGCGCTTGCCCATCGGTACGCCGTTCATGTCGCGGCCGTCGAACAGGATGCGGCCGCCGGACGGGTCCTCCATGCCGGCGATCATGTTCATGGTCGTCGACTTGCCGCAGCCGGAAGGCCCCAGCAACGCCATGAACTCGCCGTCGCGGATCTCCAGATCCATCGTCTTCAGCGCAGTGAAGTCGCCGAAGCGCTTGACGAGGTTTTCGAGGCGGATCGTGGTCATGCCCGGCCCTCCCTTTTGGCGGCTTCCATCCGCTTCATGGCGAAGACGGCGAGCACGGAGAGGACGATCAGGATGACGAGCGCGATCGCCGCGACATAGCCCCAGATCAGGTCCTGCGTGGTGACCTTGTAGACGTAGACGGAGATCGTCTCGGTCGCGACGCCGGGGCCGCCGCCGGTCATGATGTAGAGCGTGTCGAAGATCTTGAAGATCTCGATGACGCGGATCGCCAGCGCGATCACCATGATCGTCTTGATGCGCGGCAGCATGATCGTGAAGAAGCGCTGCCGCCAGCTGGCGCCAAGCAGGGTCGCCGCCTTCAGCTGGTCCTCCGGCACGCCGACGAGGCCGGCGAGCAGGATCAGGAACATCAGCGGCGTCCACTGCCAGATGTCGGCGATCATGACGGCGACGAGCGCCAGCGTCGGATCGGACAGCCAGGCGATGCGGACATCCATGCCGGAAAGCGCCGAGAGGATGCCGTTGAGCGGCCCGCCCGACTGGAACAACATGAAGAACATGTAGCCGGCGACCGCGGGCACGACCATCATCGGCATCAGGAGGATCGAGTAGAAGATCCGCTTGCCGGGGAAGTCGTCCATGAACAGCGTGGCGAGGCCCAGGGCCAGCAGGAACTCGGCCGGCACGCAGACGGCCATGATGATGAAGGTGCGCCAGAGCGCGCCCCACCAGCGCCGGTCTTCCATGAGGTCGGTATAGTTGGCGAAATTGTTCCAGGACTGCCAGGCCCTCCACCAGCTGACGCCGTCGAGCGGCGACCAGTCGGTCAGGCTGATGTAGAGCTGCATCAGCAGCGGGAAGACGGCGAT
>JAFKJZ010000140.1 GCA_017305815.1 Hyphomicrobiales bacterium | reverse complement strand
CCGCTATGGCCGCCCGCTCATCGCCTATGTGCGCGCCGATGGCTATCTCGCGCCCCGCGATCTCGCGGCGCTCTTCGACGACGGCGCGGTGGCGGCGCTGAAATATGCCATCGTGCGGCCGGACCCGGCCGAGGATCCCGCTCTTTCGGCCTTCCTGGACGCCGCCGGCTCGGCGGAGCGCATCGTCAGCGGCATCGGCGAGCGGCCGGTCATCGCCCATCTCGCCGGTTTCGGGCTGAAGAGCTTCACCTCCGGCTCCGTCTGCATCGCGCCGCATCTCTCGACGGCGATCCTGCATGCGCTGAAGGGCGGCGAGACCGAGGCGGCCTCTCTGCTGCGCGAGCATTTCCTCCCGCTCGAGGATCTCCGCGACGCCTATTCGCCCATCCGCGTCCTGCACGAGGCCGTGCGCCTTGCCCGCATCGCCGATACCGGCCCGCTATCGCCGTTCCTCGCCAATATCGAGGACCCGGGCACGCTGGACGAGATCGAGCGCGCCGCCTGCCGCCTGCGTGACACGACGCTCGGCTAAGGCTTCTTCTGCATCGCAACAGATTTGATCGATTTTATACTGCGACTGCACAGTCCAATAGGGGTGCACAGCGGCGCATTTCGCGGCTTCGAGACCCTATCATCCTACAAATCGGCCTGAAAATTCGACAAAAGGCAGGTCTACCGGGCGTTGCGGCTGCGCAAGCCGTTCAATATGCTGCCTCAACTCGGATCGCCCAAGAAAATCCGGGGAATCTTTCGGGAGGAAAAGAATGACCAGGCTCATGAAGACGCTCGCGCTCGGCGCGGCGGTGTCGCTCGTCGGCACCTATGCCTATGCGCAGTCGGGAACGCTGGACAAGGCGGTCGGCGGCTACACCTTCGAGGACGCCTCCAAGGAGGCACCGGGCACGAAGGACTTCCATTCCAAGGATGGCAAGCTGACCTTCGCCATCATCACGCACACCGCCGGCAACGGCTTCTTCGATCCGACCTATGTCGGCGCGCAGGTTGCCGCCGACGCCTTCGGCATCAATCTGATCAAGCTCGGCTCCGAAGCGCCGGTCGACGACATTCCGCGCGAAATCGAGATCCTGAACCAGGTCATCAACGATCCCACGATCGACGGCCTGATCATGACCACGCCGCAGTCGGGCGCCTATGACGACATCGTCAACAAGGCCTTCGCCAACGGCATCCCGGTCGCGACCACCAACTCGTTCGATCCGAAGCTCGCCCACCGCTCGCAGATCAGCCACACCGGCCAGCTCTCGTCGGCGGCGGCGATCGGCGGCGAGGCGCTCGCCAAGTGCATCCTCGACTCGGGCGCCAAGGGCGGCTCGATCATATTCCCGTCGACGACGACGCTCGGCAACGAGGAGGTCAACCGCCGCGTCACGGCTGCGTTCGAGGCCACCGTCAAGGCGCTGAACGACGCCGGCCGCCTGGCCGATTTCAAGGTCGACGCCGGCCCGGAGAACATCGGCATCGACGTGAACAAGGACGACATCGTCAACTCCGTCGTCTCGCTGATCGAGTCGCGCGGCGACGTCGTCGGCGGCTTCGCGGCGAACGGCTTCGTCACCCCGGCGCTCGGCGACGCCGTCGCCCAGCTAAAGCTCAACGGCAAGATCTGCGCCTTCGGCTTCGACCTCGGTCCGAAGCAGCAGGAACAGATCCGCACCGGCGCGCTCACCGGCTCGCTCGGCCAGCAGCCCTTCCTGCAGGGCTTCTGGCCAGTCGCCCAGCTCTATCTCCAGATCGACCGCGGCGTTTCCGCCGCCAATCTCGACACGAGCGCGCAGCTCGTGACGAAGGACACGGTCGACCTGGTCGGCAAGCGCTTCGAAAACTAGGCCGCTTTCCGCCAGCCTTCCCCGCGAAGCGCTGGCGGACGACGCTTCCGTCTCTCTGTCCGGATCGGCCTCGCGCGCCCGGACGGAGAGACCCGACGCGCCCTGGAGCCAGAGGCTCGTTTCGACGCAAAGATGCAAAGCCCATGACATCGACGACCCTTGCCCCCGCACGCAGACGCCTGCCGCTCGAACTGATCGGGGGCTGGGAAGTCGGCCTGCTGATCTTCATGGTGCTGCTCTACCTCGCGGGCGTTTTCATCAACCCGAAGTTCTTCGGTCAGACCGACGCGATCTCGGCGATCCTGCGCGACACCGCCCGCTACGGCGTGATGGCCGCCGGCATGACGTTCGTGATCATCAACAAGGACCTCGACCTCTCGGTCGGATCGACCTTCGGACTGGTCGCGACGATCTTCTCGCTCGCTTTCTCAACCTCCTACTATGACCTCGGCATCGTGCCGTCGCTCGTCGCTGCCATTCTCGTCGGCCTGGGCGTCGGGCTGATCAACGGCTTCTTCATCACCGTCCTGCGCGTTCCCTCCTTCATCACGACGCTGACCATGCTGTTCATCGGGCGCGGCTTCGTACTCGGGCTCACCGGCGGCAAGACGGTCTCCTACAGCGAGAAGGCGGCGACGGCGCCCTGGTTCTTCCAGATCGGCGAGACCAACGCCTTCGGCTTCAACAACCAGATCCTGATCTTCGTGCTGGTGACTGTCGTCGGCATGATCGTGCTCGCCAAGACGCGCTGGGGCTACGAGACCTACGCCACCGGCGGCAACGAGCTGGCGGCGACCTATGCCGGCATCCCGACCCGTCGCGTCCGCATGCGCGCCTATGTGCTCTCGGCGCTGGCGGCCACCCTCGCCGGCCTGATGAGCGTCGCGCAGGACAAAGGCATAACCTCGCAATATGGCCAGGGCGCCGAGCTGATCGTCATCGCCGCCGTCATCGTCGGCGGCGCCTCGATCCTCGGCGGTCGAGGCCGGCTCATCGGCGGCGCGCTCGGCGCGGTCCTCGTCACGCTGATCGACAAGGTGCTGCGCGAGGGCATCCCGATGACCCGCACCGTCAAGGTGGGCGACGTCGAGATGCAGGTGCAGGGGATGGCGCAGCTGCCGCCCGGCGCGGTGCCGGCCTTCCTCGGCCTGATCCTGCTGATCTCCGTGCTGATCGAGCCCTGGATCATCCGCCGCAACGTCTTCCCGCGCCTCTGGGCGCGGCTGCGCGGGCGTCCTCTGCCACCCGTCATCGAGGTGGGCGGCGTCGCGATCGAGGGCGCGCAGACCAAGGGCTCGTCCGCCTCCGACCGCTCCATGCGGGCGCGGGGTCCGATCGGCCACTTCCTGGCCCGGCGCGACGCGGCGGCGATCATTCTCGCCGTCGTGCTCTGGTGCGTCGGGCTTTATCTCCGTCCCGACTTCTGGGGCTCGCTCGACAACACCTTCAAC
The DNA here is from genome assembly GCA_017305815.1 of Hyphomicrobiales bacterium. Lineage (GTDB taxonomy): Bacteria > Pseudomonadota > Alphaproteobacteria > Rhizobiales > Kaistiaceae > Kaistia > Kaistia nematophila. The sequence goes on along the minus strand of JAFKJZ010000140.1, from coordinate 396 downwards.
CTGATGCTGTCCTTCACCGAGGTCGGCCTGCTCGCGATCGGCATGACCTATGTCATCGCCAATGGCGACATCGACCTCTCGGTCGGCTCGGTGCTGGCACTTTCGGCCGCCACCTGCGCCTTCCTGATGAAGCAGATGGGCTTCGATCCCTGGCAGGCCGTCTTCATCGCCCTGATCGCCGGCGCGGCGGTGATCGCGCTCATCCGGTCGCTGCTGTCGCTGCAGTTGATCCTCGGCAACGGCCAATCCTTCGTGATGCCGCAGCACTGGGTCAACGTCTTCATCGGCCTGATCCTCGTCGTCGCCGTCGTCGGCGACATCTGGTTCCGCCAGGGCGACCTGGCCGGCTCCATCCGTCGCCGCCTTTCCCGCAAATCCGGCCCCCCGCCCGAAACC
>JAFKJZ010000139.1 GCA_017305815.1 Hyphomicrobiales bacterium | reverse complement strand
ACCAGCGCTCGAAGCCCGGCACCGCCTGGTGCAGCAACATGCCGAGGCCGTCGACCGTCTTCAGGCCGCGCGATCGCGCCACCTTCAGGAGCGGCGTCTCGAGCGGGATATAGACGATATCGGTGACGAGAAGATCGTCGCGCGCCGCGGCGAGATCGATCACCAGCGGCGGCTGGCCTTCCATCCCGAGCGAGGTAGTGTTGACCAGAAGCGAGGCCTGCGGCAGCAGGGCAGGGAGATCCTCCCAACCGGCCGGGTGGATATCGCTGCCGAAACGCTCGGCCAGCGCCCCGGCGCGGTCGCGCGTGCGGTTGATGACATGGATCGGCGCGAAGCCGCGCGCCTGCAGGGCCCAGATCACCGCCCGGGCGGCGCCGCCGGCGCCGAGCACGATCGCCGCGCCCGGATTGGCGTCGAAGCCCGGCGCCCCATGATCGAGATTGGCGATAAAGCCTTCCGCATCGGTATTGGAGCCCATCAGGCGCCCGTCTTCCAGCCAGACCGTGTTGACGGCGCCGAGCACGGTCGCCACCGCATCGGCGTGATCGACGGCGGCGAAGGCCACCTCCTTGTGCGGGACCGTGACGTTGCAGCCGACAAACGGGCCCGTGGCGAACCCGGCGAAGAAGGCAGCCGCCTGCTCTGGCTCGACCGGATGGCGCACATAGTCGCCGGCTAGTCCCAGTTCGGACAGCCAATGGCGATGGATGATCGGCGAACGCGAATGCTTGACCGGCCAGCCAATCACGCAGGCGGTTGGAACGGCGGCGGTCGGAGAAGCGGAAGTCGTCATGTCGCCTCGTCAGGAAGGAAGCACGCCACGCTGGCGCAAAATGTCGAGCAGCGGCAGCAGCGGCAGACCGAGAATGCTGAAATAGTCGCCATCGATGGCGGAGAACAACTGGATTCCGACGCCTTCGAGCAGATAGGCGCCGACCGACCATAGCGCCGTCTCGCCGGCTTCATCCAGATAGCGATCAATCGCGGCGTCGGTAAGCGGGCGCATGGTGAGGCTCGCCGTGCTGACATGCTCCCAGACGATGGCGCCTTCGCTCGCCAGCGCGACCGCCGTGCGCAACCGGTGGGTCCGGCCGGCGAGCCGCGCGATCTGCCGGAATGCATCGGTACGATCCGCCGGCTTCACGAAACGTTCGCCCTCGAGATCGAGCACCTGATCGGCGCCGAGCACGACCGCGCCGGGCGACGCGGCGAGCGCCAGCGATTTGGCCCGGGCAAGCGCCTGCGCGATCTCGGTCGGGCTGGCGCCGGCCGCCAGCAGCGGCATTTCCAGCGCGCGCTCGTCGACGCCGGGCGACCGCGCCTCGAAAGCGATGCCGGCATTGCGGAGGAGGGCGATGCGGGTCGAACTGGTCGATGCGAGGATAAGCGTCATCGTCAGTCCCCCACCGGGCCGAGGCCATCCTTCGCCGCGCCCTTGTTGCGCAGCGCCAGGATGGCGGCGGCGGTTTCCTCGATCGAGCGGCGTGTCACGTCGATCACCGGCCAGCCCTTGCGGGCGCAGATCTTGCGCGTCGAGGCGATCTCGTTGGCGACCGCGGCGCGATCGACATAGGGATCGTCGTCGCCGAAGCCCGAATTGGTGAGCAGGCGGTTCTCGCGCATCTGCACGATGCGGTCCGGCGTCGCCACCAGGCCGACGATCAGCGGCCGGGTCGCCGCCTCCAGTTCCGCCGGCAGGCCGATCCCCGGCACGATCGGGATATTGGCGGTGCGCACGCCGCGATTGGCGAGATAAATGCTGGTCGGCGTCTTCGATGTCCGGCTGACGCCGATGATGACGATCTCGGCAAGGTCGAGATCCTCCGGCAGCTGACCGTCGTCATGCATCATCGTGAAAGTCAGCGCCTCGATCCGGCGGAAATAGTCGCCATCGAGCGAATGCTGCGCGCCGACCCGCCCCTGGATCGAGGCGCCGAGATAGGACTGAAACACCTGCAGAACCGGATCGAGCACGGAGAAGCAGGGAACGCCGATGTCCCGGCAGCCCTGTTCGAGCATCGACGCCATAGACCGATCCACCAGGGTGAACAGGACGATGCCCGGCTCCTGACCGATTTCAGAGACGAGGCGCTCGATCTGCTTCGGCGCACGCACCATGGAATGCATGTGCTCGATCACCTCGACACCGGGATATTGGGCCGAGGCGGCGCGGCCGACCGTCAGCAGGGTCTCGCCCGTGGCGTCGGAAATCAGGTGGAGGTGCAGGTGGCGAAGCTCGTTTTTCACACTGTCATCCCCAGGGCTGTGGACAGGAACGGGAGAACTCGGCGGCCGGACGGTCAGAGCCCGACTTGTCCCCGATGGCCGGAAAATGATCAACAGCCGCTGAGGCTGGGGAAAGAGATTCACAGCTGTCGAGGCAAATGGGGATTAGGGATTTGTTAACCAATTCCTTGCGTGGATATTAACAGTCCGATTCAGGCACCCGGATTTGCGGTCGCGATCGAATAATCCGGTGCTGACTCAAGGAGATGATCCGAAACGACCCGAGCGGTTCCCGGATTGGATTCACAGGCCGTGGAAAACACGTCCGGGTTGCGCGGTCGTCTCGGTCGCATTGTGGACAGCCGTGAATGCCGGTAATCCACCGTCAAAGAAAAGAAGAAACTACAGATAGGTCTCTTTCTTTGGTGATGGTGGTGCAGAACGACCCGACGGCTTTGATGACGAAGGCGCGCCTTTTGCGCGTGCTCGATGGCGAAGCGATCGCCCAGCCGCCGATGTGGCTGATGCGACAGGCCGGCCGCTATCTGCCGGAATACCGGGCGCTGCGCGCACAGGCCGGATCGTTCCTCGATCTCTGCTACACGCCGGAACTGGCGACCGAGGTGACGCTCCAGCCGATCCGCCGCTTCGGCTTCGATGCGGCGATCCTGTTTTCCGATATCCTCGTCATCCCGCATGCGCTCGGCCGTGACGTCCGTTTCGTCGAAGGCGAGGGACCGCGGCTCGATCCGATCGAGCGCGCGGATATCGACCGGCTCACGACCGATGCCGTCCTCGAGCGGCTGGCGCCCGTGCTGGAGACCGTCGGCGCGGTTCGCCGCGAATTGGCTCCGGACAAGGCGCTGATCGGCTTCTGCGGCGCGCCCTGGACGGTTGCCACCTACATGATCGCCGGCAAGGGGACACCGGACCAGGCACCATCGCGCCTGCTCGCCGCACGCGACCCCGAGGCGCTGGACCGGCTGATCGACAAGCTCGTGCAGGCCTCGATCGTCTATCTGGTGGCGCAATTGCGCGCCGGCGCCGACGCCGTGCAGGTTTTTGACAGCTGGTCGCGCGTGCTGTCGCCGGCGGCTTTCGAGCGCTGGTCGGCCGGACCGATCGCCCGGATCGTCGCCGGCGTTCGCGCCGAGGTTGCCGGCGCCCGTTTCATCGGCTTTCCGAAGGGAGCCGACCGCGGCCTGGCCGATTTCGTCGAGACGACGAAGGTCAACGCCGTCGGCGTCGACTGGACGGTGCCGCTTGCCACCGTTCGCCGGGAGATCGACGGACGCGCCGCCATCCAGGGCAATCTCGACCCGATGGTGCTGGTGGCCGGTGGCGCGCAGCTGGACGATGCGGTCGATGAAATTCTCGAGGCGATGCGCGGGGCCAGGCTGATCTTCAATCTTGGTCACGGAATCGTGCCGCAGACGCCGATCGAGCATGTCGAGCGGCTGGTCGAGCGCGTCCG
>JAFKJZ010000138.1 GCA_017305815.1 Hyphomicrobiales bacterium | reverse complement strand
GGCGTGATGGTGCGGAGGTCGGTGAGCCCCAGCCGCTCCACCAGCATGTCCCGGTAGGCGAGCGTCTCGGGGAAGAGGCGCAGCGTATCCATGAACACGACCGGCACGCCGCGATCGATCGAGGCGACGAGATGCAGCAGCACCGACGACTCAGCGCCGAAGCTGGAGACGAGCGCGATGCGGCCCGGGAAGATCTCCGTCAGCGCTCGCTCGATCAGCCGCTCCGCCGTCAGGCCGGAGAAGCGCGCATTGAGGATCGCGGCCTCCTGCAGGCCGGCGCTCTCATGGTCGAAGCCGGATGCGATCGGTTCAAGCCGTCCCATAGAGTGCTTCCTTGAAGGGTGCCTGGCCAAGGCGGCGATAGGCGGCAAGGAAGGTTTCGTCCGGGCTCTCGCGCCGCGCGATATAGGTATCGACCAGCGTCTCGACGGCGTCGACGATCTCTTCCGTCGAGAAGCCGCGGCCGATGATCTCGCCGATCGAGGAATTCTCGTCGCCCGAACCGCCGAGCGAGATCTGGTAGAATTCCTCGCCCTTCTTCTCGACCCCCAGGATGCCGATGTGGCCGACATGGTGATGGCCGCAGGCATTGATGCAGCCCGAGATCTTGATCTTCAGATCGCCGATGTCGCGCTGGCGCGCGGTGTCGCCGAAGCGCTGCGAGATGCGCTGCGCCACGGGAATGGAGCGGGCATTGGCGAGCGCGCAATAGTCGAGGCCCGGGCAGGCGATGATGTCGGTGACGAGGCCGGCATTCGCCGTGGCGAGACCCGAAACCAGAAGCGTGTCGTAGATCGCCTTCAGATTGACGACCTCGACATGCGGCAAGATCAGGTTCTGCTCATGGCTGACGCGGATTTCGTCAAAGGCGAGCCGCTCGGCCAGGTCGGCGACGATGTCCATCTGCTCGGCCGTCGCGTCGCCCGGCGTGCCGCCGATCGGCTTCAGCGAGATTGTCACCGAGACATGGCCGGGAACGCGGTGCGGATGGGTGTTGCGCTCGACCCAGGCGTCGAACTCCGGATCCCGCGCCCGCTCGATCGCGAGCGCCGGGCTCGGCGGCAAAGCCTTCAGGCTGTCCGGCGCGGCAAAATATTCGCGGATGCGCTCGACTTCGCCCTGCGGCAGCTTGAGCGCGCCGTGGCGAATGCGCTCCCACTCTTCTTCGACCTGGCGCGAGATTTCGTCGGCGCCGGTCTCGTGGACGAGGATCTTGATGCGGGCCTTGTACTTGTTGTCACGACGGCCGTTCAGATTGTAGACGCGCAGGATTGCCTCCGAATAGGAGAGCAGATCCTCCTCGGGGAGGAAATCGCGGATCTTTTTCGCCACCATCGGCGTGCGGCCCTGGCCGCCGCCGATATAAACGGCGAAGCCGAGTCGGCCGTTCTCGTCCTGCTTCAGGTGCAGGCCGATGTCGTGCACCTGGATCGCGGCGCGGTCGCGCTCGGCGCCGGTGACGGCGACCTTGAACTTGCGCGGCAGGAAGACGAATTCCGGGTGCAGCGACGACCACTGCCGCAGGATCTCGGCATAGGGGCGCGGATCGGCGACCTCGTCCTCGGCGGCGCCGGCGAAATGATCGGCCGTGACATTGCGGATGCAATTGCCCGAGGTCTGGATCGCGTGCATCTCGACCGAGGCGAGATCGGCCAGCGCATCCGGGATCTCGGAGAGCTTCGGCCAGTTGAACTGGATGTTCTGCCGCGTGGTGAAGTGGCCGTAGCCGCGGTCATACTTGCGGGCGACATGCGCCAGCATCCGCATCTGGGCGCTGTTCATCGTGCCATAGGGCACGGCGACGCGCAGCATGTAGGCGTGCAGCTGCAGGTAGACGCCGTTCATCAGCCGAAGCGGCTTGAACTGGTCCTCGGTCAACTCGCCGGAGACGCGGCGGCCGACCTGATCGCGAAACTGCGCGACGCGGGCGGTCACGAACTCATGGTCGAACTCGTCGTAGCGATACATCACTCAACCTGCCTGATTCAGAAGGGCGGCGCGCTCGGCCAGCTCGGCTTCGCCATAGGTGACGGTCGGGCCGCCGGCGGCGCGGATCCGCTCGCGCAGGCGAACCGGCACCGGCACGCCATCCTCGATGGTCGCCTCGATTTCATAGGGATCGACGACGATCAGCGCCTCGTGCTGGGCCTTGGCATGGCGGAGCGCCGCCTCGAGCTCGGCATCGGAGATGACGCGAGCATCGGCCAGGCGGTAGGACCAGCCGCCATCGGCGGTGAGGAACACGACGAGCCCGTCGGCGAGATGATTGGCGGTGATGAGCTTGGCGGTCATGCGAGGATCCGGATTTCCAACTTCAGGCGGCCAATGCCACGAGCGGCAGCGGCGTGGCGCCGAGCGCGCTCTCGGCGACGACGCGGCCAACGATGATGACGACGGGACCGTCGAGCTCTGGCCGATCGGCGATGCCGGCCAGTTCGTCGAGCCTTCCGGCATAGGCGCGCCGCTCGGGACGCGAGGCGTTTTCGATGACGGCGACCGGCGTCGACGGCGCCAGGCCGTTCTCGATCAGCTTGCCGGCGACCTTGGTGGCAACGCTGCGGCCCATATAGACGGCGACGGTGGCGCCGGAGAGCGCGAGGCCGGCCCAGTCCGGCAGCGTGTCGCCGCGCATGTCATGGCCGGTGGCGACGACGAGGCTCGACGCCACGTCGCGCAAGGTCAGCGGGATCTCGTTCTCGGCGGCGGCGGCAAAGGCCGCGGTGATGCCCGGCACGATATCGAACGGGATGCCGGCTTCGCGCAGCGCCGCCATCTCCTCGCCCGCCCGTCCGAAGATCAGCGGATCGCCCGACTTCAGCCGCACGACGCGGCGTCCATCGCGTGCCTCGCGCACGAGAATGGCGTTGATCTCGTCCTGGCTGGCGGCATGCGCGCCCTTGGCCTTGCCGACATAGATGCGCAGCGCGTCGCGCCGGCCCATGGCGACGATCGCCTCCGGCACCAGCTTGTCATAGACGATGACGTCGGCTTCCTGCAGCAGCCGCTGGGCGCGGAGCGTCAGCAGGTCCTCGGCGCCCGGACCGGCACCGACCAGGCTGACATGGCCGACGGCGGCGCCGTTCCCGGCCGCCTGCTCGATATCGGCGACGGCAGCCGTCTCGCCCGCCTCAAGCTGGCCGGCCAGCACCTTGGCTGCGGTCGGGCCGGTGAAGAAATGCGCCCAGAAACGGCGGCGGCCCTCGCCCGTTACGATCGTCTCGGCGACGCGCGCACGGAGCCGCTCGGCAAGGTCGGCGAGATCGCCGAGGCGTGGCGACAGCATCGCCTCGATGCGCGCCCGAACGTGGCGCGCCAACACCGGCGCGGCACCCTCGGTCGAGATGGCGATCGAGAGCGGCGCGCGGTTGACGAGCGCAGGGGTGAAGAAGTCGCAGAGCTCGGGACGGTCGACGACATTGACCGGCACGCCTACCGACCTCGCGAGATCGCGCACCGCGCGATCGGCCTCGAACTCGCCGGTCGCAGCGAAGACCAAGGCGGCGTCGGCGAGATCGGCGGCCGCGAGGGCGCGGGTCTCGAGCGTGGCGCCCGCCGCCTCGAGATCGCGCCGGGCGCCCTCCTCCAACTCGGTGGCGAAGACGACCAGGCGCGCGCTCGTCTCGGCGAGCAGGCGGATCTTGGCGGCCGCCTCGTCTCCCCCGCCGACGATCACGACGCGGCGACCCTCGACCTTGTGAAAGG
>JAFKJZ010000333.1:24901-30283 GCA_017305815.1 Hyphomicrobiales bacterium | reverse complement strand
CGCCGGCAAGCGGACGGGGAAGCCCGTTGGTCGCCAGCACCTCGACGAGGCGCGAGGTATGATCGAGCGCGTGCAGCGTGCTGGTCATGCGATGGCGTTCGGCCTCGGTTTCCGGCGGCTCCTTCAGTTCGGACAGGAAATCCCGCACCTCGCGAAGGGCTGCCGCCGCGCTCCCAATGCCAACTTCCGCGCGGCTACCCGCAAGCGCCGCCGAAACCGAGGCAGCGACCGTCTGCAGCACCTCGGCGACCACCCGCCGCGCGGTCTCGACGGCGACCACCGGACTGGCGAGCGCGCTCGGATCCAGCGCCCGTTCCAGCGCCGTCTCCTTCGAAGGCAGCAGCCGCTCCACGACGCGAGTGAACCATTGCGTCGCCGGCAAAAGCACCGCGACGCCGACCACATTGTAAACCGTGTGGTAAGCGGCAAGCAGCGTCGTGCCGTCGATCGATGCGGAGAAGCGGCTCATCAGCGCCGCCGTGAAGGGGAAGGCGACGATGGCGATCAGCGCCGCGATCAGCTTGAACAGCACATAGGCGAGCGCCAGGCGCTTGGCGGTCGTGCTGGCGCCGATCGCCGCCAGGGCCGAACTCGTCGCCGTGCCGATGTTCTGGCCGATGATCAGCGCAGCGCCCTGCTCCAGGCTGACGGCACCGGCGAAGAAGGCCGAGATGGTGACGGCGATGGAAGCGGTCGAGGATTGCATCACGGCCGTCATCACCAGACCGATCGCGATCAGCGCCAGCAGGCCGAACGCGCCGGAAGCCCAGCCGACGCCGGGCATGCCGAGCACCGCCGGCAGGTCGGACGGATGCAGGCTCTCGGCCAAGCCGCCCATGCCCTGCTGCAGCGTGGTCAGGCCATAGAGAACGAGGGCGAAGCCCGCGAGCGCGCCTCCGGCCGCCGCCGCCCGGCCGCCGGCCAGCAACTTCGCCAGCGCGCCGACGAAGATCAACGGCAGCGCATAGCTCGACAACGAAACCCGCCCGCCGATCAGCGCCACCAGCCAGCCCGTGCCGGTGGTGCCGACATTGGCGCCGAACACCAGGCCAAGCCCCTGCGGAAAGGTCAGAAGTCCGGCGCTGACGAGGCCGATGGTGGTCATCGTCACCGCGCTCGAAGACTGCACCAGCAGGGTGATCATCGCGCCCCAGAACGCCCCGGAAAGCGGCGTCGCCGCCGCCTTGCCGAGGACCGTGCGCAGCGACGAGCCGGCGAGCGCCTTCAGCCCGTCGGTCATCACCGTCATGCCGAGCAGAAAAAGGCCGATCCCCCCGAGTATCGCGATCGCCGTCGACATGCCGCCGCCCTCCTCGTCGCGCGCTATTCGCGCTCCAGCTCTTCCCGCGCTGCTGCGAGGTCCTTCCGCTGCGCGTCCGAGACCGTCGGATATTCAAGGTCGAGCTTTTCGACCGCATCGACGATCGCCGCCGCCACGACGAGGCGCGTGAACCACTTGTTGTCGGCCGGCACGACGAACCAGGGCGCGTTCTTCGAGGCGGTCGCCCGGATCGCCTCGTCATAGGCCTTCATGTAGTCGTCCCAGTAGCGGCGCTCGCGGACGTCACTCGCCGAGAACTTCCAGTTCTTGTCCGGCTTGTCGAGCCGGGCCATGAAGCGGCGCTTCTGCTCGTCATATGAGAGGTTCAGGTAGAATTTGAGGATGATCACGCCCTGCCGGGTCAGATAGTCCTCGAAGCGGGCGATATCGGCGAGCCGCTCGTCCCAGATATTCTTGCCGACCAGCTTCGGCGGGAGCTTCTGCGCCTTCAGAAGCTCCTGGTGCGTGCGCACCACGAGCACTTCCTCGTAGTAGGATCGGTTGAAGATACCGATGCGGCCGCGCTGCGGCACCTTCATCGCATAGCGCCAGAGGAAATCGCGCGACAGTTCCTCGGCCGAGGGCTGCTTGAACGAATAGACGTCGCAACCCTGCGGATTGATGCCGGACATGACGTGCTTGATCGTCCCGTCCTTGCCGGCCGCGTCCATGGCCTGGAACACCAGGAGCACCGACCAGGAATCCTGCGCGTAGAGCATGTCCTGCTCCATCGCCAGCCAGTCGGCGCCGCGACGGAGAAGGTCGGCCGCGTCCTTCTTGTCCATCTTCAGCCCCAGCGTATCGCCGGGATCATAATCGGCGAGGCGGAAGTCCTTGCCCTTGGTGACACGGAACGGCTCCGTGTATTGCCTCACGACCTCGATGACTTCCTTGCGAGACATCTCGGTTCCCCTCGCCTTGTGCCAAGGTTCGGCATTTCGGCCGGATTAAACGACCGGCTTCCCGGGCGCGCAGCGTCGCCCGGACACCCCGACGCAAGCCCCTTTCCCCACGACTGTCAAATGGAATGTCGAAGCGACCGGAACCGTCCGGCAGCGGCCCGCGCGGCCTCGACATCACAAATCCTGGACACCCGTAGAAGGCGGTGGCGTTGCCTCACCCGGGGGAGGAAAATGGAGGCCTGGCCAGGTGCCACCGGCGCCGGGCCACTCCTGAGGACGGCAACATCTGGGAGAATATCATGAGACATCTCCTTGGTCCGATGATCCTGGGCGGATCGATGATCCTGATCTCCATCGGCCCCGCACTCGCCGCCAACGTCCATACGGTGACCGGCACGACAGGCCAGCCGAACCAGACGATCGGCAGCGCCGAGACCGGAAGCGCAACGCCGGGCAATGCCGCCGGCGCGCCGGGCTCTGCCTTCAATCCGGACGGAACATCGGGAACGCACTACGCGGGAACGCAGCCGCAGAACTCCAACAACCCGAAGAGCGTTTCGCAATACGACGTGGCCGGCTTCCAGCAGTCGCACAACTGACGGAAGCGAACCGCTCCACCGCTCCACGATAACCGGCGCCAGGCGGGACGCCTGGCGTCAGGGCGAGCGCGTCAGGTTTTCGAGGATGCTCTCATAGGTCTCGGCCGTCCCGACGGCAGGGGCGAGATCCGCCTGCGCCTCCGACCGGGCAGCGTGGCGACGAACGCTGCTCGGGCTGTAGCCGAACTGCTGCGCAAAGGCGCGGCTGAAATTGGCGGCGGAGTCGAAGCCGAGGGCCATCGCCACGTCGACGACCTTTCGCGTGTTCAGTTCATCGGCAAGCATGGCGTGCGCGGCGAGCAGGCGGCGCTCGCGGATGTATTTCTGCACGCCGCCCGAGCTCTCGAACAGTTCGTAGAGCCGGGTGCGGGAAATCGCCAGCTCGCGACAAAGAGCGTCCGGCGTCAGATCCTCGGAAGCCAGATGGCTCTGGATGAACCGGCGCGCCCGGGTCATCAGGCCGGTATGCGACACAGGATCGTTCTCGTTGGACGGCCCCACCAGGAAGGTGACCGTATCGAATACGATCTCCAGCAGGCTGCTCCGTACGCTCGCGAGGCCCTCCGGCGACAGGCGGCTCAGGCTGTCCTCGATACTGGTCACGAAGTCGATCAGCAGCTTGGCGCGATGACCGCCCAGAACCGCGTGATGGCTGCCCGCCGGCAGCCCTCCCCGCTCGGCAAACTGGTCGACCGGAACGACCAAGGTGACCGATTTCGTCGCCGTCGCCCGTCCACGAAACGACTGGCCGAGCGAGCAGATCTCGACCATGCCGGGACGGTTCGCGGCGACGCGCTGGTCGACCGCCGTCCAGCTCTGGCCGAAACGGAGAAAGGTAAGCTGCCAGTGGTCGATCGGGCTGAAGCGGACCTGATCCCGCGACCGCTCATAGCTGAAGGCCGGAGCCGATTGCTCCACCAGCAGGATGCCGCGCAGGTTCCAGATCGTCTGGTGCGCCACGAAGCCATCTTCCGCGCGAACGTCGTCCGGCAATCGGACGCCCAGCACCGGTGACAGATGCGCCCGCCAGGCAGCGAACTGCTGGTCGTCGGGCAGGCTTTCCGTCGAGAAGTACTGCGGAACAAGCGCGGGAGGCTTACCGACATCTTCGCCAAGCGGCGTCAGCTGCAAGCGTGGCGAACGGCGGCGCTCGACAAATTCGGACTTCGGGCGAATACCCCTGGGCTCGCTGAATACCACTACACTACCCCGTCACGTCTGTAGATCAGAGTAATTCCAGACCTTGCTCGTTTCAAGCGCGGCCATCTCATGTCGAAGCCAAGTAAATATGGACAACTTATCAATTTCACTTGAGAAAGCGTCACACCACAAAGTTGTATCAAGAAGTCATATTGCCTTACCAAAGTCCCTTAAGACTCCGGAACCCGACGGCGCGGCACCCGCCAACCACGCCGAAACTGGTCCCGCGATGACGCGGATTTGAGGAAAATTGTCCGGACTTTCCGGCAGGAATGTTAGAGGACAGGCCGTAATACGTCCCTGGATCAAGAGCCTGGAGGCAAATCCCGTGAGACGCAATGAACTGGTTCACAATGCCCGCCGGAAGAGCCTGAAGTGGATGGCGGCCGCCACGATTGGCCTCGCAGCCACGGTCGCGATGTCGGCCGCGGCCGAGGCGAAGGAGCTTCGCAAGAAGAAGGACGACACCCGTTCCGTCTATCTGGTGAAGTACCGCGTCAATGGCGACGTCCGCTACAACAAGGCAGCAAAGGGCACCGTCGTCCAGATTTCCGAGACGGAGTATCTGAACAGCAACTCCCTCGTCTGCACGGCGAGCGGCTTCGGCCAGAGGTCGCGCTGCTTCCGGCGCGACATGTTCTAGGCCGCCAATTCTGGGCGGCCACGACGACCGGCGGACAGACAAAAACATCCGGAGAGCGTTTCCACGCTTTCCGGATGTCGTCATTTGACGCCGGCGGCCGGCAGACCGCCTTGCCTTGTTCAGCGCATAGCCTCGAGACGGGCCATGTTCTTGGCGACATGGTCGCCCGGGACGAGCTTGCGGATCTCGTCGTCCGGCCGGGCGGGATTGTGCTTGAAGACATACCATTCGCCGCCGAGGGCGGGCTTCTGGTAGATCACGCCGTCCTTCTCGCGATGCAGGATGCAGGACGGGTTGTTGCCGTATCCGGTGCGATAGTACCAGACGGCCTGCATGCAGAGCTTGCCGGTATTGGTCGTCTGCCACTTGCCGCGACCATAATACCAGAGCGCGCCGCGCTGGATCCAACCGGAGAAGCGGTGACCGTCGCCGAAATAGCCGGCGCCGTCCTTCCAGCTCCACGTCTTGCCGGTATAGAGCGCGTCCAGCGCTGCGGCGGTCATCGGCGTGGCGGCGGCCGCGAGCTTGGCGGTCGCCGCCGCCGACGCCGATTGGGGGGCGGCGTCAGCCCCCATCACGAAGAGAGCGGACAAGGCCACGCTCACCACGGACAAACGGATCAGGGACATCTTGATTTCCTTTCGCCAGGGGGCATCCGCGCACACTCGATGACAATTCCGGGGGCGGATGGGCATGCCAACAAGGACTTGGGAGCGG